>NZ_JBIMRA010000027.1:0-48428 GCF_043945515.1 Citrobacter freundii complex sp. 2024EL-00216
ACCGTCCATCTTGGTCATGCCGTCACGGAGCGGCGGAACGAAGGGTTGGATGTTCCCCCTGAATTTCTTCCCCACATATCCCCATTGGGCTGGGCGCACATTCTACTGACTGGCGAATATCTTTGGCACAAGGAACCGAAAGCTTAGGGTGTCATTTCGCCCTCAGCCGGAACCGACCCCGATATGGGCGTACATGATTCCGGGCGGCATAGTCATCTTCGTCATCAGCTACTTTTTTCGGCAGCGGGAAGTATTACGATTGAACTGGAGCAGGCCCTGTGTCTGCTACCGCCACGCCGTGCGGTTTGGATCCCGGCAGGCACGGTACATCGCGCCATAATGCGTGGTGTGATGGCTTATCGCTCTTTGTACTTTTCAACCACATTGCCGTTATCTGAGTTACCGCTGCAGATAGTCGAAGTTAATCCGCTGTTTTTTGAAGTGATAGAACGTATGGCCTTCTGGCCATGGGAAATGCCTGCCGCACAGCAGTCCAGCCTCATTGCCGTTTTTTGTGAGGAAATGCGTGCCGCCCGCAGTGAAAACTGGACATTGCAGTACCCCTCAGATCCACGGCTTAACGAGTGGCTCAAGGGATTACGCATGGGTGAATTGCCACCACGACTGAATCAATTGTCCCGACAGGTTGGGGCATGCGAGAGGACGATCAGCCGAATATTTATCAGGGATACCGGGATGAATTATCAGGACTGGCGACAGCAATTTAGGTTGTTAAAAGCCATGGAAATGTTGGCTGATGGATGCCATATCAGCCAGGTCGCGCAATATCTGGAGTTTGTCAGCGACAGTGCTTTTATTGCTTTCTTCCATCAACATACCGGCACAACACCTGGCCGTTATTCGGGCAATATAATGCCGCAGAAGGATTAGGGGTATTACATATTAAGGATAATTTACCCAGTGATAGCAGAGTGGGAAGATTGTTTACTGATGGCAGAGAGAAGATCCTCTCTGCCAGCGGACGCTGCAATTAATCAAGAAGCGTTACATCAAGCAAACCAGCCGAACCTTGCGGATATCAGACTGAAAAGTCCTACAGCAGCAAATATATTTATCAGCACCACAGTTTTACTGGAAACATTCATTTTTGCCACCTTTCGTTTTAACCCTTATGGGTATAGTACGGCTTATAACTATCCGCAATAGTACGAATTCTGAACATAATGAAAATGGGTTGTTTTACAGCCGTTTTTCTTAAATTAATTAATAAAACTTGATGTGAGTCATGAAAAATAGCATATTGCGCGCGATTTTCTCTTCTGGCCAGGATGCCTTAAATGTCCCTATACCAAAAAATGTTGGTTTTTTATGCGGTGATGGCCGTCATCACGGCAATCATCACCTGGTTTCTTTCCCGCGATAAAAAGCGGATCCGCTTTCTTAGCGCGGTATTAGTCGGGGCGACCTGGCCGATGAGTTTTCCCGTTGCGCTGATGTTTTCTCTTTTCTGATGACGGCGTATACGCCGTTTCAGGAGAAAAGCAGGGCATCTAATCGTTTTTTGTCGGTTTCAGAGACATCCTGTGGGTGCTGATATCCCGCATTCTCATTCGCACGGGTGTACAAGGCAACCAGCCAGTCGTAAACGTAACGGCTTGCACCATGCGAGGGTTGTTCATCCAGCTTCGTCAGGCGTAGCATCGGCGATTGCTTCGGCGCGCTAAAAATAGCCGATCCTTTTTGGATCCTGCTGGCAGGGCGCTGTTCCTCAGCAACGTCGGCAAATCCAAGCCAGGTAATAAAATCACCAATATCGGCGTGTAACTGCGCGGCACAGACGTTTTCTCGCTGCATAATGCGCTGTAAGCGTTGTGGCATCTCCAGGCGATAGCTGGTGGTGACGAGAATGTCGGCAACCAGCCTTAACGTACGGGGATCGAGTCGTAAACGGCGGGCATTATTTTCATCGCGACACCACTGGCGCACGTGGTTAATCCACATTTTGTGTGCCTGATATCCGGTCTCCTGACTTTCCGGCGAGTGTAGTGTGTCACGCACTTCGGCAAACAGGTCAATCTCTTCATTAAATAAACCGCTTACCTGCTCCTCGCGTGGTTGCTGAATACGCAGCAGCGACTCAAAAATGCGCATCGGCGGGAGCAAACCATCCAGCAGTTCGCCATGTTTTGCCGCTTGCGCCTGTAACTGGCGGATCACCGACTCGTGGCTATCCGATTCAGCTTGAGCGGGATTAATCCAGCTTATCAGCGTTTCGCGGATGCGCTGTTGATGCTGCTCGCGTAGAGAAGTCAACTTGGCCTGGCGCTGCTGTGGTGAGGTTGCCTGAGTCAGCCATTCGACAAGACGTTGTAAGCTATGTTTATCCAGCGCCTGCAATGTACCCCAATGCAGCCCGGGCTTGCCCATTAATTGCTGCACGGATTCATCAAGGTTTTGCTGGGTACTAAAACGCGCATCCTGTGGGGTGATGGCCCAAACCACGCCCGGTAATGCGGCATCATGAACAGGTTGGGTATCGTTGACCCAGCCCAACAGCTTGCGGGTGATGGCGGGCGTCTGGGCGCGGGCAGAGACCGCGTTGCAGATTAAGAGCACATCCGGTTGCAGGTGCTGGCGATAATGTTCCAGCATCCAGCCTAATTTTGCCTGCCACAGTGGGTTAGGATGAGCATCCGGGGCGAGGGGAATATCGAGCAGATCGACATTCTCCAGCACCGAGTCTTCAACCGTCAGAACCAGCTCGCGCGTGAGCAGCGCCAGTGACGACAAAGAAAGACTGACCGCATTGAGCAACTGATGATTTTCAATCGGATGAACCACCACATCGCTTTGCGTCTCATTATTGCCGGTCAATGCCACCTGGGTCAGGAAACTTTCGGCCGGTAAACCAAAATGATCAACCAGCAGACTCAGCGGGGCCGCTAATTCTTGCGCGTGTCCGGTTTGTTGCAACGTGTGCGCCAGCGCCAGCCACTGCTGCGTCAGCTCTGGTTGTTCTCCCCACAGTAACGCCCAGGCGTTTGCCCGGGTAGTCAGGTCAAGTGCGGGCAGCAACGTGGCAAACTGATACCATAGTGCATCGTCAATTTGCTGCTGGTTTGCCGGTACGCAGGAGCGCCAGAAACGACCAATTGCCGCAACATCATGTGCGGTAATGCCCGGCACCGGGTGACGCTGACGCAGCGTTTGCCATTTTTCCAGGCGCGCCTCAATAATCGATTTCTCGACCTGTCGGTTGCCCGGGAGCGCGCTGAACTGGGCGATAAATAGCTGTACCAGTTCGGCTTCACTGAGTAACCGCAGACGCAACGGCCATTCGCTATCATGCGGATTTTCATCGCGCGTAAAACGGATCGCCATATTGGTTGGTGCATGGCCCGGATTAATATGCGAGAAATAATCAAAGCTGCGATCCGGGGTAACAATATTCACTTTGCCAGTGGCATTGCAGCACAATGCTGCCAGCAGATGTGCTTTTGCCGATTGTGAGTGTCCGTATAACCCTATACATCCTTGCGATGAAAAGGTCTCCTTCAACGCAGATTCACTCACTGCGGCTAGCGTAAGCTGTGCCAGCAGGGCATCCGCTTCATCATCAAGACGCGCCGCACGTTGACGGGTATCTACCACCCACTCGATGGCGGCCTGCCCGGTATTTAACATCTTACTCATTTCAGGTACACGCTCCCGCTATCAATCCAGTAATGGCTTCCGCTATGACGACGGTCTGCCAGCGTATTCAGTTTTAACGTTAAGGCATTGGCGGCAACGGGGGTGCCATCCTGTAACCAGGCATCACTCAGGATGAAGAATTCCGGGCCACTTTCTTTGCTGCCGCCGCGTAGCTGCAGCCGAACATTCAACACGCCATCTCCGGCGATAGTTTTTGCCAGTTCGGCAGAGTTTATGCTGAGCGTATACAGCGGCGTGGCAGGCCAGCGGCTGTTTGCCAGTTGCCGAAATCCTAACGTCACGTTGCCACGTAACGGGAAATGCAACCGGGCATCCAGCTTCGCCCCAGGTTTATCCAGATCAATATCGTGATACCAGATGTTCTCATCGCGCAGGGTATTGACCGTATTATCCAGCACACCGAGAAAGCGTACGGTCGAGTAAGCGCCTATATCGGCAGCTTTAAAGTTAAAACGTGGCAAACGCAAATCCAGCGCCAGGCTGCACAGCATAGCGCCTACAGCAGCGGTGGATTTAGGGTTACCAATCCGCCCTTGCTGGCTGAACGGATACCACTCATGCACGCGGTAGTTATCCATCCAGATCATACGATTAACCGGAACAGGTTGCAGATGGCGGATCAACGCCTGTACACCGGGTAAACAGGCGGGTCTGCCGGTCACTAATAAGATATCGCAGCGATAGTGTGAAATGGCCTCACAAACCGCGTGCAGTGGGGAAGTCAGGGTAAATTGCCCCGCCAATAGTGCTTCTTGTAACTGCCTGAACTGTACCTGTAACGGCACGCTCAGAACATCAAACGCTGGCGACCCTGCTGGCAACGCATGGTCGATAGCCTGTTGGATGTAGTTCATCACGTTGCGCGTGGGTTGTTGACTCAGGAGTTCGCCAAAGGTGGCATGTAGCCCTGCGACCGGATCGTTAATATCGCTTTGTTCCCAGGCAGAGAGGACCGCATGACCAAGCGGCATAAAGAGCTGCAACGCCGTTTGTTGACGCAAAATCGCCTGGGTGTCAATGCGCCCGGAATCGCCAAACAGCGTGGCCAGCAATGCGGCGGCGTCGGTCACGCCAGCCTGTTGTAAGCGGGTTTGCAGCGCAGGCAACACGCAGCGCTGAATCACGTCCAGCAGCATGTCATCGCCCGCAACTTTAAAACCTTCACGGAACAGCAGATGCGGGGTAATTTTGACATTCGCGCCAACGCCGTCATCAAGCTGGTAATGAACGACGGCCATATCCGTTGTCCCGCCGCCAATGTCGATCGATGCCACGCGCAGTGCTCGACCTTTAGTCTCACCAGGCTCCGGCAAACGGTCCGGGCGGGCAAGGGCGTTAAAGAACGATTCGGTGTGGCCATCGTAGTGTGAGATAGCCTCGTTATACAGCCACACCAGTTGCCCGCAGCTGGCTTCATCCCATTCCATCTGAATTTCAGGTACGGGAACCACACTCTTTTCCTGCTGCTTACGGGTGGTGAAGTCTTCATCCTGCGGGTGCCAGCCCATCGCTTTCCAGACCAGGGCAATAGCTTCAAACATGCGCAGGCGGAAAATCTCGCGCTCCTGTTTGGGCATCGCCGACGGTAGGGTCAGGATCAGCGTCCGCAACTGACGAGGAGACGCCGGGAATCCGAGGCGCAAACGCGTCGCAACGCTGTTAATTTGCCCCAGCGCCTGGGCCAGTATTTCGCACAGCATATGTGTCATCAGCGTGCTGCGGCTGTATTGTGGTGAGAACACTGGCAGACGATCGTCCTGCGGCAGGCTGAACAGCGGTTGCCCGTCATCGTTCATCAGGTTCATCAGCGGGAAGGCGGTAGCCAGCGGTTCGCGCTGGGTTTTGCCATTCATCTGGCTAAAGCGCCAGTCATGTAACACCGGAGTTTCATCCCACAGATAGCGGCGCGGGCTTGAGATCCCACTGTTGCCCTCGGTGCCCATACGCTGCATCGCCAGCTTACGGGCTTCATCACCCACACGCACAATCGACGGCCAGATAAAGGCGTCATCACGTCCGCTCTCAACGGAAAAGTGCTGCTTACCAAAGCGTGCTTCGGAAAACTCCAGCCGACTGGTGAATAGCGGATCGTTGAGGAACTGCGGCTCGCTTAACGAACGGACCTGCAATTCAGCGGTCTGACGCAGCCCGTCATTGGCATCCCCGTGATCTTCAATCAGGACACCACAGGTATGGGTATTACCGATATCCAAAATAAGATCGACGGGAATGGCGGGTGTGCTAAGGGTGTGCGTAACCAGTTTCACTTCCGGGACGGAAAGCTGCTCACCTAACAGGGTCAGCACATTCAGCCAGTGCGCCTGGTATTCAAAGTTACGCAGCGCCTGCTGGATCTCTTGTTCTGAGCGGTTCTCATGTTGGGTGACATGGTGCATAAAAGATTCGCGCAACCAGCCGTCAATCCAGGTCTGGTCAAGGAAATCAGCAATTTCGTTGTCATGCCAGGCCAGCGCAAACCGTGTACCGTTAAGCAGATCATTTTCGTTGGGGGTTAACGCCGCAGGGGCATTTTCAGTAAGCTGGCTGTCCAGCGCTACGGTAACACGGTGGGTGTTGCCCGCGCTGTCCGGCTGCGGCAGCTTTCGCACCTGCACGCGAGCCCAGTTATCCGGGCCTTCAACAAACGTACGCGGCGGGTTAAAGCGCAAAAACGGCAGCGGCAGCCAGACGCCGTCGAGCACGTCCAGCGAATAGTGCAGCGTCTGAGTACTTTCCGGCTTCACCACTTCGGGTTGCGCGCCGGTGCTGCCCGGTAGGGTATAGCGTCCTGACGTCAGATCGAAGTCTAGTCTCAGTAGCGGACCGTTTGCCGTTTTGCGCACAAAGCGTCCATGGTGCGCAGATTCCTGCGGCGTGAGGCCGAAATCCAGAAATTGCACACCGCTATTGGCGATGAGCGTCACGCTCTGTTTGTAATCACACAGATTCACCAACATAAAATCAGGCACCTATCTTTTTGATCGTCAGAGGGATTTCCGCGTGATCGTCATAACGCGCGGTACAGGCGGCGACGTCATTGGTTCCCGCTTTGCAGGTAATTTCAGGCATCGGATAACGTGAACCGTCGGTACAACGGGCATTGCCGCGACTCTTAATCATTAATTCACCCGACTGGTGCAAACCAGAGAAAATCTCGGCACGACAAACAATGTTGTCACCATGAACCACGCGCGCAGTGCCTTTATTGGCCTGGATCTGATAGCGCAGCGACGGCGCTTTGCCGCTCACCGGATCTTTAACATCGACCATGACGCGCCAGTTACCGTTGAGAAAACGCGTCGTTCCTGCCTTCATCTGGTTGGCATCCATCACCAGCGCATCTTTTGGAATCGCGGCGATCACCACCGGTCCTTCGACAGGTTTCTCTTTCTTCGCAGCGGGAGTCACTTCAGCACGATGCAGGGGCAGTACAGATGTCAGTGCTGGCAGCGGTGCCATATCAACCTTAGCGACTTCAATAGCGGCTACTGCGGGTACGGGCTGGGTGGTCTGTTGCTTCCACAGCAGCGGCCCAACGATGGCTGCAATAATCACTGCGGCAACGGGTAGGCTCCACAGCGATATGCGGCGTATGGGCTTTTCATGTACCGGCGGGGCAGTGACTTCAGGTTCGTTAACAATAACCGGGGGTTGAGGTTCAGGTTCAGCCGGTTTTGGCAGATCAACGACCGGCGTCAGTAAGGGGACATCGGCCTCGGCAAAGGTAATTTCCGGTGCGATTTCTTCTTCCTGTTCTGGCTCTGCTACGGTAACCACAGGAGGAACATCGGCAATGCGCAGGCAGTCGAGCACATCGTCGCGGGGATTTTCATTCAGATTGACGAAGCCCCAGAACGTAATAACGGGTTTGCCATCAACCAGAAACACGTGATTTTCACCGGGAAATTGGATGGCTTTTTCGAGCAGTGAGCCAAACAGCTGTAGGGAAGTTTTCCCCGATTGCAGGCTTTTACGGCTCAGGGTCGCCGCATTTTCCAGCGTGCTCCCCAGATAGCGCAGCGCACGAAAACGTGCTTCTTCATCAGCGGCTTTCCACGCCACGGCTTTCCCTTCTATCGGGGAATACCAGTCAACCCGATCGCCGTTGTCGTTAATTTGTGGGATCGCCAGACAATCCACCATCGCCTGCTGTTTACGCAGACGAAGCGTTTCACGAATTTGCAATGCTGAATCAAACACGGCCTGACCACCGCCGCCTACGGCCTGATAGTCATCCAAATTGCCGCTGCGCAAGAGAGTTTTTGCCACGTTGTTACCCCTTAGACTTCTTCACGTATCTACTTTACGTTTTATAAAAACGAGCAAACGGCGAAAGAGAGGCAAAAAGGGGCTAATTTTCATGGCATAGAGTGCCGGGAAAAATCTTGACGTTTTGAAAAAGACTTAAGGGAAATTAATTCGCTTGGAGTGATGAATTATTCAGCGAAATACACCGGATTAGAATAACCTGATAGTGATTTGTTATTGGTCAGTTTTTGTCAGCTATGCTCTGATATCCCTGTTAATAATAAAATAAGAAGGCTTATAACCATGATTGCAAGGAAAACGTTACTCGCGCTGGCTCTCAGCGCCGTCTTACCGTCAGGCGCTGCGTTCGCGGCCAATACTGACACCATCATCTATTGCTCTGAAGCATCGCCGGAGTCATTTAACCCGCAAATCGCCAGTTCAGGTCCTTCATTTGTGGCCAGTTCACAGGTGCTCTACAACCGACTCATCAACTTTGATCCAGTAAAGAATACCCCGATACCGTCTCTGGCAACGGACTGGACGATTTCCCCGGATGGTAAGACTTACACGTTTACCCTGCGTCAGGGCGTGAAATTCAACAGTAATAAATTCTTTAAACCGACCCGCGACTTCAACGCAGATGACGTGATTTTCTCGGTATTACGGCAGAAAGATGCCGATCATCCGTATCACAAGGTTTCTCAGGGAAGCTACGAATACTTTAACGATGTTGGTCTGGATAAACTGATTAAAGAAGTGAAGAAGGTCGATGATTATCACGTTCAGTTTGTCCTCAATGAACCTAATGCCGCGTTTCTTGCCGACTGGGGTATGGATTTTGCCTCCATCCTTTCTGCGGAATATGCCGACGCGATGCTGAAAAAAGGCACCCCGGAAAACGTCGATAACTGGCCGATTGGCACCGGGCCTTACGTGTTGCAACAGTACAAGCAGGACTCGCAAATCCGCTATCTCGCTAACCCGAACTACTGGGATGGCACCGTTCCAACAAAGCACCTGATCTTCTCAATCACGCCAAACGTCCAGACGCGGCTGGCAAAACTGCAAACCAATGAATGCCAGATAATCCCGGCGCCAGCCCCCGTACAGTTTGACGAGATTAAAAAGAATAAAGATTTGACGCTGCATTCAGTTGAAGCGCTAAACGTCGGGTATCTGGCGTTTAATACCGAGAAAAAACCGTTTGATAACGTACTGGTGCGTCAGGCGCTAAACTACGCGACCGATAAAAAGGCCATTATTAACGCCGTCTTTTTAGGTTCCGGTACGGTGGCAAAATCACCGATTCCGCCGAATATGATGGGCTTCAATAAAGATCTGCAGGATTACGCTTACGACCCGCAAAAGGCAAAAGATCTGCTGAAGCAGGCGGGGCTGGAAAACGGCTTTGAAGCGACGCTGTGGTCAATGCCGGTTCAGCGCCCTTACAACCCGAACTCCCGACGGATTGCTGAGATGATCCAGAGCGACTGGGCAAAGGTGGGCGTGAAGGCGAAAATTGTGTCGTACGAGTGGGGGGAATATCTCTCCGGAATGCGTAAAGGTGAGCATGACACCGCGTTGTTTGGCTGGATGTCAGACAACGGCGATCCGGATAACTTCGCCGATGTGCTGCTGGGCTGCGACAGCATAAAAACCGGATCTAACGCCGCGCGCTGGTGCGATAAAGAGTATAATTCGCTGGTTCAAAAGGCGAAGCTGGTGAGTAAACCGGAAGAGCGCGCCGCGCTTTACCAGCAATCGCAAGAGATTTTCTACCAGCAGGCTCCGTGGATAGCCCTGGCAAACGGTAAAACGTTCTATGCTACGCGCAGCAACGTTAGCGGATACAGCGTCAGCTTGATGGGCAGTGATTTTTCAAAAGCAAAATTAAATTAATGAGTTAAGGAGAGGTTATGTCGCATCTGGATGAGGTCAGCGCACGTGTTGATGCCGCCATTGAAGAGAGCGTCATTACGCATATGAATGAATTGCTGATTGAACTCAGCGATGATGTCGCGTTGAGCCGGGAAGACCGCTATACCCAGCAACAGCGTTTGCGTACGGCTATCGCACATCATGGCCGTCAGCATAAAGAAGATATGGAAGCCCGTCGCGAACAGTTGACCAAAGGCGGCACAATCCTCTGATATTTCCCTTATCCGACCTACAGGCACGTTCTGTAGGTCTGATAAGCGAAGCGCCATCAGGCAATTAAAATGAACGTCTCGCCACCAGCCACGCCCCGATGACCAACAGCACCGCGCCACAGACCGGGCCTACCAGCGCCCGCAGCGGCACGCCGTGACTACGTAGAATATCCAGCACCAGCCCGCCGATTAACTGGCTAGCCACCAGTACCGCAATCGTCGTGGCGGCGCCTACATTTTGGTATCCACTAATACTGGCGAAAACAAAGAACGATCCCAACAAGCCGGGGATGAGCGTCCACCAGCGCACGCTGGATACCAGTTCACCAAACCCTGCCAAACCTTGCTTAAACCACAATATGCTGACAAACAGCACGATCCCAACCAGCGAGTTAAGCAACATGGCGATGAGGATCGTCGAGGATGTCTGGGTGATGCGTACCATCAAGGTATTTTGCACCACCAGACCAATACCCGCGGCAATCAGAAAGGAGAGGGTCAGCGTCTGGTTCATCTAAGGGCATCCGGTTCGCGGCGATCGTCTAACTGTAATTGCATGAAGGTCAGATCCAGCCACCGCCCAAATTTAGTGCCAACCTGCGGCATTTGCGCGGTGGTTTTAAAGCCCAGCAAGCTGTGCAGATGCAGTGATGCCTGATTTTGAGACTCAATACCTGCCACCATCACATGCTTGCCGCATGCGCGGGCTTCGTCTATCAGTCTGCTGAGCAGTGCCCGTCCTAGCCCTTTTCCCTGATGTTCAGGATGAACATACACCGAATGTTCAACGGTATGACGGAAGCCATCAAAGTTACGCCAGTCGCCAAAGGAGGCGTATCCCGTAACCACGCCATTCTCTTCACTCACCAGCACCGGATACCCCATCAATTGGCGGGCTTCATACCAGGAAATACAGTTTTCGGCATCGATCGTTTGATCGTTCCAGATAGCCGCCGTATGCAGTACCGCATGGTTGTAGATTTCTGCAATGGCGGCGCAGTCTTCTTTGCTGGCAAATCGAATTGACATGTTGAACCTCAGGGCTTGTTCACTATAGTATTACAATATGAATACTATTGAAGACAGCATAAATCAACGGATCAGTGCAAGAATTCGCATCGAGCGGGAATCTCGCGGTTGGTCACTCACGGAACTTGCCGAGCGCGCGGGTGTGTCGCGGGCCATGATCCATAAAATAGAACGCGGCGAGAGTAGTCCAACGGCTACGCTGCTGGGCAGGCTTTCCGGCGCGTTTGGCATTAGCATGTCTACCCTGATTGCGCGGGCTGAAATGCAAGAGGGCAAGCTGCTGCGATTCGTCGATCAGCCTGTTTGGCACGATCCACAAAGTCACTATCTGCGCCGCCATGTTTCACCGCGCAGCGATCTGCCTATCGATCTGGTGCAGATCGAATTACCCGCCGGAAGTGATATCCCAATGCCAGCCTCTTCCTATGTGCAGGCCAGACAACTTATCTGGTTACAGCAGGGAGAATTAGTCTTTGTCGAAGGGGACGTACGCCATGAAATGCAGGCAGGTGATTGCCTGGAACTTGGCCCGCCGAATGACTGTCGGTTTATCAATGAAGCCGCGCAACCCTGCGTTTACCTGGTTGTGCGGTTAAATCACATCGTCAGCTAAATAGCAGGAACGGGCTGCTACTATTGATGGATTCATGCCAAAAGCAGAGGAGCACATCATGGGTCAACAGACTAATCGTAACCGTCGTTGGGTACTGGCTTCCCGTCCACATGGCGCGCCAGTCCCAGAGAACTTCCGTCTTGAAGAAGATGAAGTCGCAACACCGGGCGAAGGCCAGATGTTGTTGCGCACCGTTTATCTTTCCCTTGATCCCTACATGCGTGGCCGCATGAGCGATGAGCCATCTTACTCACCACCAGTAGAGATTGGTGGTGTTATGGTGGGGGGTACCGTAAGTCGCGTGGTGTCATCCCACCATCCGGACTACCAGCCAGGCGAATGGGTATTGAGCTACAGCGGTTGGCAGGACTATGACATCTCCGACGGTAACGGGCTGGTGAAGCTTGGCGATCATCCCGAGCATCCTTCCTGGGCGCTGGGAGTTATGGGTATGCCGGGGTTTACCGCTTATATGGGCCTGCTGGATATCGGTCAGCCAAAAGCCGGGGAAACGCTGGTGGTAGCTGCCGCAACCGGGCCGGTTGGCGCAACGGTCGGGCAGATCGGTAAGCTTAAGGGGTGTCGGGTGATCGGTGTGGCGGGTGGGGCAGAGAAATGCCGACATGCCACCGAGGTCTTGGGTTTTGATGTCTGTCTCGATCACCACGCACAAGATTTTGCGCAACAACTGGCAAAAGCCTGCCCGCAGGGTATTGATATTTATTACGAAAACGTCGGTGGAAAAGTATTTGATGCTGTCCTGCCGTTACTCAACACCTCAGCACGCATCCCGCTTTGTGGCCTGGTCAGCGGTTATAACGCAACGTCGCTTCCGGCCGGACCTGACAGATTACCGCTGTTAATGGCAACGCTGCTGAAAAAGCGTATCCGCATGCAGGGTTTTATCATTGGTCAGGATTATGGACACCGTATTCATGAGTTTCAGCGGGAGATGGGGCGCTGGGTTAAAGAGGGCAAAATCCACTACCGCGAGCAGGTGACCGACGGTCTGGAAAATGCGCCACAAACCTTTATCGGTCTGCTGACTGGCAAAAACTTCGGCAAGGTAGTGATTCGTCTTGCTGAGGAGTGATGCGTAAAAACTGATGGCGGGAGTCATTCCCGCCAGTGTTACTCAAAACGCCAGGCCAGATTAATACCTACGCCATAGTTTCGTCCTGGCGCCGGTTCGTAGTATCTGCCATTTGACTCATTCACAATCACCGAGCCGACATATGTTTTATCGAACAGATTATCCACCCGTCCGAACAGGTCTACCATGAGATTGCTGTAATAAAATTTATAACCGGTATTCAAGCCAACAACGGAATATGACGGGGCTTTCGCCGTATTTTCATCATTGGCCATAATGTCGCCCATATAACGCACATCTGCTCCCGCATACCAACCTTCATCAGGAACGTAGCCCAGTGACGCAAATCCCATGTTTTGCGCTATGCCGGGCAGTCGGTTGCCGTTGCAGTTTTGATCCCCACAGACGTTGCTGCGGTAGGTTGCATCCAGCCAGGTCCATGATGCTTTTGCGCGCCAGTTTGCGGCAAAGCGTTGATCCCAGGATAATTCCCCTCCCTGACGGCGAGTTTTTCCGGCGTTTTTATAAGTTGTCCGTCCGCCGTTGCTGCTGTCAACGACGATTTCGTCGTCTGTGTTAGTCTGGAACAAGGCCACGGTAAACAACCCATCGCCAACACGTGTTTTGCTACCGATTTCAACGGTGTCATTTGTGGACGGCTGTAAACCAAAATTCATGCCGCTTTGGCCGTCGGAACGGTAGGACAGTTCGTTAATGGTGGGTGTTTCGAAACCGCGACCCGCGGCCAGATAGACGTTCCAGGCATCGGTGATGGCATATTTTAACGATCCGGCTGGCAGCCATTGGTGATAGCTGGCGTCACCGCTGTCATCTCCGTTACCGGGCGTAATATAGCGATCGTTAGAATCAAACCACACCGAACTGTAACGAACGCCAGCATCCAGTGAGAGTTTCTGCGTTAATTGCCACTGTGTTTGCAGATAGGGGTCAACATTCCACATCAGGTTACGTTCGTTACGTCGTAAGTCGCCTTTCTGCCCATACTCCGGCACGCCATCATCAAGACGGAAGTTGTTGTAGCCTTTACGGTTTTCGCTCATGTTTTCATAATTCAGACCGGTGGTGAAGGTCACGGGAATGCCCAACTCACCCCGATGAGTCCAGCGGTTGTCTATCCCCTGATAATGACGTTGCAGGGTAATGACGCCTCCGGCATGAGACGGTTTTAACTGTGGTGCCATCGGGATCGACTGATACTGAGTAGTTTCACGTTCTCCTGCATAGGTCATGATACTGATATCATCCTGCTCGCTAAGCTGGCGTTCATAGCGCAATCCCGCCTGGGTCTGCTTGATGGTTTTTCGCGTATTGAATTGCTCAGCACGGGGTGATTGCTGTGGATCAACCAGCCATTCCGACTCGGTAAGACCGCCGGGATCGGCGGCTTTACTGTCAACACTATTGAAAATCAGAGTTAGTTTGCTCGCATCGTCTATGCGCACGCCAAGTTTGGCATTGGCCAGATTTTTTTGCGCGCTACTGTGATCGCGATAACCGTGGGTGGTAAACCGGGTTGTCGAAACGGTGTAATCCACATCGCCTTGCTGAGTACCATCTCCCAGAGCTCCCGTTGCTTTTAACCCGTAGCGCCAGGTGCCAAAACTGCCGTAATAACTGCTGGCCTCAATGGTTGGCGGCTCATGTCCTGTCTCAGTACTGACATTCATTACCCCGCCGGACGCATTGCCATACAGAGCAGAGAAGGGGCCGCGTAAAACCTCAATGTTTTGTACGCTGCTAATGTCAATATTGGATGTTTGACCCTGTCCATCCGGCATGGTTGCTGGAATACCATCGACGTACAAACGAATACCGCGGATACCATAAGTGGTTCGCGAACCAAATCCACGAATCGATAGCTGGAGGTCCTGGGCGTAATTTTGTCTGTTTTGTACCTGTAACCCCGGGACGCTGGTTAAGGATTCAGACAAGTTAATGCGCGGCGTTGCCAGACGCATATCCTCTCCGTCAACAACGCTGACGGCAGCAGGGGTGTCTAGCTCAGAAACGGACTGTGGCGTCGCACTCACGATCAGCGTTTGATCTTTTATCTCACTTTCTGCCAGGGCAAAAGGCGAGAAGAAGGCAGGCAATAAAGAAACAGGAACAACGGTATAGCGGGCTGAAAAAATCGTCATGAACAAGGCCAGTTAGGATGCTTGCGTCGAAAAATGAACGGTAAGCATGTGAATTTTATTTATAAAAAATGAATTTTAGCGCTGCGTAATTGCGGTAATTTTTCGGGCAATGAAAACGATTGTAGTCAATATGTGAAGAAGTGCTCCACTTTGAGATGAATAATGATTACTATTCTCATTCCTAAAAAGGCAAAACCATGATTTTGCTCATTGAAGCTATGTGAAGCAGTAACAAACGAATTTATCAAAGGGAGTCGTCATGTCTTTACGTCATCTGTTTTCGCCGCGTCTGCGTGGTTCTTTACTGTTAGGTTCACTGCTCGTTGCATCATCTTTTACTACGCAGGCTGCAGAAGAACTGCTGCGCAAAGCCGTCGGCAAAGGTGCCTATGAAATGGCGTACAGCCAGCAAGAGAACGCGTTGTGGCTGGCGACCTCACAGAGCCGCAAACTGGATACCGGCGGGGTGGTTTATCGTCTTGACCCGGTCACCCTCGAAGTGACCCAGGTGATTCATAACGATCTCAAACCGTTTGGTGCCACCATCAACAACGCCACGCAAACGCTGTGGTTCGGCAATACGGTAAACAGCGCGGTAACGGCGATGGATGCCAAAACGGGTGCGGTGAAAGGACGTCTGGTGCTGGATGCGCGTAAACGTTCTGAAGACGTTCGCCCGCTGCAGCCGCGTGAGCTGGTCGCCGATGATGCTACCAACACGGTATACATTAGCGGTATTGGTAAAGAGAGCGTGGTTTGGGTGGTGGACGGTGAGACGATCAAGCTGAAGGACACCATCCAGAATACCGGCAAAATGAGCACTGCTCTGGCTGTCGACAGCAAGGCTAAACGCCTGTACACCGCCAATGCGGACGGTGAATTCATTACCATTGACACCGCCACTAACAAAATTCTCAGCCGCAAAAAACTGCTGGATGACGGGAAAGAGCATTTCTTTATCAACCTGAGCCTGGACACAGCGGGCAACCGCGCATTTGTCACCGACTCTAAAGCGGCGGAAGTGCTGGTAATCGATACCCGTAATGGCAATGTACTGGCAAAAGTAGCCGCGCCGGAATCCCTGGCCGTGTTGTTCAACCCAACGCGTAATGAAGCCTACGTGACTCATCGCCAGGCCGGTAAAGTGAGTGTGATCGACGCGAAAAGCTATAAAGTCGTCAAAACATTCGAGACCCCAACGTTCCCGAATAGCCTGGCGCTCTCCGCCGATGGTAAAACCCTGTATGTCAGCGTGAAACAGAAATCTACCCGCGAGCAGGAAGCCACCCAGCCGGACGATGTTATTCGTATTGCGCTATAAAACATCCGGAGGGGGAAACCCCTCCTGTCATTTCTCTAAACCCCACGATACGCCTCGTTACACCCCGGCGGTAGCCCGAGCCACTTCAGGGACTTACACTACGCCCTCAACGGCTAACTGAATAACACGGGAATACCATGAAAAAGCCATTTATCTTTCTTTGTGCAGGCGTAATGCTGTTTACCCTTGCAGGATGTACCACCGATTACGTCATGACGACCAAAAGCGGACAAACCATCACCACCCAGGGTAAGCCAAAACTGGATAAAGATACGGGAATGACCAGCTATACCGATCAGGATGGAAATGCGCGGGAAATTAACAGCAACGATGTAGCGCAGTTGATTGAAGCGAACTAAAAATGAAGGCCTGAAGGGTTAACCAGTCAGGCCTTCAGCCATTACGGCGCGGTGCGGTGGATTTCCGCGACGCGTTTACGCACGCCGAACCACCCTGCAACCAGCAGGATGGCAATCAACGGTAATGACGCGATGGTGTAGGTGCCGTTTGGATAGTCAAACGCCATCAGCACTAGCACGCTCAGCAGGAACAGTAGGGTTAGCCACGAGGTAAACGGAGCGCCCGGCAGTTTAAAGCTGACGTCTGCCGTTTTACCTTCTTTTATGGCCCGGCGCAGACGCATCTGACAGACCATGATAAAGCCCCACGACGCAATAATGCCCAACGACGCGAAGTTCAACACGATCTCAAACACCTGCGACGGTACCAGATAGTTCAGAAATACCCCGACGACATAGACGACCAACGTGGCGAGGATCCCAGCCCAGGGTACTTGTTGACGGCTCATTTTAGCCATGAATTTAGGCGCCGATCCGCCCATCGACATGGAACGTAAAATACGCCCGGTGCAATACAGCCCAGAGTTAAGGCTGGAAAGCGCCGCGGTGAGCACCACAATATTCATGATACTGCCGATATACGGCACGCCCAGTTTGGAGAAGAAGGTAACAAACGGGCTTTGCCCCGCCTGATAGGCATTCCACGGCAGTAACAGAACCAGCAGAACGACAGAACCCACATAGAACAGACCAATACGCCAGATAACGCTATTGATCGCTTTTGGCACCATGGTTTGCGGATCTTTGCATTCTCCAGCAGCGGTGCCCACCAGTTCAATGGAGGCAAACGCAAAAACTACCCCCTGAACCAGTACCAGCGCTGGAAGCAGACCATGTGGGAAGAATCCACCGTTGTCGGTGATTAGGTGAAAACCGGTGGCGTTACCATCCAGCGGCTTTCCAGTGCCTAAAAAGACGGTACCCACCACTAGGAAAATCACAATCGCCAGCACTTTGACCAGCGCAAACCAAAACTCCATCTCCGCGAACCACTTCATGCCGATCATGTTCATGGTGCCGACAATGGCCAGCGCGCCGAGGGCGAACACCCACTGCGGTACATCACCAAATGTGCCCCAGTAATGCATATACAACGCCACCGCGGTGATATCGACAATGCCGGTCATCGCCCAGTTGATGAAGTACATCCAGCCAGCCACATAGGCGGCTTTCTCACCTAAAAATTCGCGAGCATAGGAGACAAAGCTGCCGCTGGAAGGGCGATGTAAAACCAGTTCACCAAGCGCACGCAGTATAAAGAACGAAAAAATACCGCACACCAGATAAACCAGCGCCAAAGCAGGACCCGCCATTTGCAAGCGTGCGCCAGCCCCTAAAAACAACCCGGTACCGATTGCGCCGCCAATGGCGATCATTTGTACCTGTCGATTACCCATCGCTTTGTGATACCCCTCTTCGTGGGCATTCAACCAGCGTCGTTTCGCCGCATGTTGTTCCGCGGCTTGCGTGTTGTTTGTGTTCATTACTTTTCCTGTTGACCTGACAAAAATACAAAATCCTTTTTGCCGCACCTGCTGCGGCGAAAACAGCCTTACCCTTCATTGTGTTACGGGGGAAAACTGCCGGCCGAGCATCCTACATTCAATTGTTCGGTTCCGCAAAGCCCCGATAACAAGAATTCAGCATTTTTGTACAGCCAGCACTGGCGCGGTGTGGCCTCGATTCAGCCAATAAAAGAGAAGGGCGTAAATACGTGGAGAGGTGTGCGCTTATCGAGACATTCACCCGATAAGCGCCGTAAGGTTATGCTGATACGCCAAAGACCTGAACGGCCTGCTGTAAGCGCGATGAACGTTGAGTCAGATCGGCGGTAGCATCGGTGACACGCTCCACCATCTCGGCGTTATTGTGTGTCATGGTGCCAACGCGTGAAATCGAATCGTTAATCAGATCCAGCGCCTGGGTTTGCTCACGCGTCGCCAGACTAATATCTTTGATCATCATCGACATCTGCAGGACATCGCCAATCATCCCAGTGAGATGCGTTTCCGTTTGCTCCACCATTTTGACGCCGCTATTGACGTTGGCGACGTTCTTCTCAATCAGCTGTTTGATCTCTTTTGCTGCAGACGCCGAGTGCTGCGCCAGATTACGGACCTCTGCCGCCACAACGGCAAAACCACGCCCGGACTCCCCGGCTCGCGCGGCCTCAACCGCGGCATTGAGCGCCAGAATATTAGTCTGGAAAGCAATGCTGTCGATAACGCCAATGATGTCGACTATTTGCCCGTTGTCACGCGATATCGCCTGCATCATGGCGATAGTTTGTTTCATAATATCGCCGCCTTCTGCCGCATTGGCGCTGGTTTTATCGGCCATGGTCATAGTATGAGCCGCAGTCTCAGCAGTTTGCTGTACCGCGCTACCAATTTCTTCAATGGCGGCAGCGGTTTGTTGCAGGTCGGCGGAGGTTTCTTCTGAACGCTTGTGCAGCGCCGTACCTTCTTTTGATACCCGCTGACTGATGGCGCGAATACCGGATATTTGCGTACTGACATCATCGACCAGGGAATTCAGATTAAGCCCGGACTGATTAACCAGACGCATCAGCATTCCGATCTCATCCACCCGATTTAAATGACAGTTATCAGGTTTTCTCCCGGATACCACTTTCTTCATTTGCGTCAGTAGCGTATTAACTGGCTGACAAATTTGATACTTAAGGTAAATAGCAAGCATCAGAAATAAGAACAATAACCCTCCCGCCTGAATAAATGGATTAACAGGAGCGAAGAGAAATAGCACAGCGAGCAGGGCGATTACCCCTAAAGAATAATTGACGCGCTGGCTAATGCTCAGCCATTTAAACATTGATGCCCATGACAATATTCCGCGACGAATGATAATGCCTTTAAAAAGACGAAACCCTTTAAGCTGCTGATTATTAATTTTTTGATATAAGCTTTCGCTTTGAGTTATTTCATCGCGCGAAGGAACGGTACGCACCGAGATGTAGCCGGTGAGTTTTTCATTGTGCCAGACTGGCGTAACGTTGGCGCGAACCCAGTAATGGTCGCCATTCTGCCGACGGTTTTTCACCATCCCCGTCCAGCTGTCTCCCTGCTGTAGCGTGTACCACATATCGGCGAACGCCGCGGGAGGCATATCGGGATGGCGAATAATATTATGTGGTTCGCCCATTAACTGGTGTTCGTTAAATCCGCTGGCATCAATAAACGCGGAGTTGGCGTAGGTAATATGACTTTCTTTATCCGTCGTAGAAAGCAGCGTCGCTTTATCGTTAAGTGCGTGCTCAATTTGTGTAACGGGCATGTTACTTTTCATAGAGGTCCCATGGTGCTATGTATAATCCATACAAAAATCCCCGCAATAAAATCGGGGGATATTAAAATCTGTTTTAAACCGTTTTAATAAGAACGTTGCATTCTCTACTAATCATCAATTCTGTGGAAGTAGTTAAAATAAAAATTCCTATGTAAATCATTCATCCTGTGTCATAAAAGTGAAACAATTAATACAAGCGCATAACGTGACAAGTCGTTTAAACTGACTTAACGTAAATCGCGTTAAAAAACCTTTTCGTAAAAAGAAAACTGGCATGAAATGATTTTGATGTTATTACCGTGATTCCAACGACCCTATTATATTTTGTAGGCTATTAATTGCGGGTGTTTTTCTGTTTAGCGTTACAACCAGTACTGGGCGATCCAAATTTTAACCCTGGCAGCGACAGGGGCTGTTATCTACTTTTTAGCTGAGCAAATGTGAATTAAATGTTTCAGTATAGCTATTTGATAAATTAATAATAAAGACATGTTAACAAACATAGGCTCGTAACATGTCATATCGCCTGAGTATTCTGGATAAAAGCCCCATCGGGGAAGGTGAAACTGCCGCGACCGCGCTTTCCCGTACGTTGCGCCTGGCGCAACTGGCAGAAGAGTGGGGGTACCATCGTTTCTGGATCGCGGAACACCATAATACGGCACAGCTGGCCAGCCCATCGCCGGAGCTGGTGATCGCCTGGATCCTCGGGCAAACCCAGCATATCCGCGTAGGTTCCGGCGGCGTAATGCTGCAACATTACAGCCCGTACAAAGTGGCGGAAAACTTCAATCTTCTGGCATCGCTGGCTCCTGGACGTGTCGATCTCGGCGTAGGGAAAGCCCCTGGCGGCTTACCGCTGTCGACCCAGGCGTTACAGCATGGGCTGCATCAGGAAGAAAAAGGCAGTTTTGCCGACCAGCTTTCTTTGCTTAACGATTGGCTGGCGCTGAGCGGAACGGAAAGCGGGGAAACGGTATTCCCGACGCCAATTCCACCGATTTCACCGGAAAAGTTTGTACTGGGAGCCAGTGTGCAAAGCGCGCAGTTAGCAGCGCAATCCGACTGGGATTTCATCTTCGCAGCGCACCTCAATGGTGACAAAGCGTTATTGCATGACGTTTTGTCCTTCTGGCAGACCCACAGTGCACGCCCGACGATAGTCGCCGTGCAGGTAATTGTGGCTGACAGTTACGACACCGCTGCGCAACTGGCGGAAAACGTACAAATCTGGGGCGTGGAGCTGGAAGATGGTCAACGTGTCACGGTAGCCAGCGAAGAACAGGCGCTGGCGTTTGCCGCTCAGTCTGGCAGCCCACCACGCAAAATCGCGCCTCGTGAGCAGGCGTTGCTATATGGTACCGCTCAGGAGGTGATGGCAAAGCTGAATGCTCTGCATACGCAATTTGGCATTGACGAGTTCATTATCGACACGCCAGTGGCGCAAGGGCATGCGCGTCTGACATCGCTGCGTTTGTTGGCGCAAGCCCATAACGCCGTGGAGGTGCTCTGATGACTCTCGGCTCAACGCTGATCGACTGGCGTCGTGAACTACATCAGCATCCGGAGCTTTCCCTGCAGGAGGAAGCAACCACGGCGCGCATTCACGCCTGGTTGCACGCTGCGGACGTCGACATTCTGCCGTTCGAGCTGAAAACCGGTCTGGTAGCGGAAATTGGTCAAGGAGAAGATGTCATCGCGCTGCGGGCGGATATCGACGCGCTACCGATAGAAGAAAGCGCCGACGTTCCGTTTCGTTCACTCACGCCGGGCGTGATGCATGCCTGCGGGCATGACGTCCATACCAGCGTCATGCTTGGTGCAGCACTGCTGCTAAAACAGCAGGAAATAACCTTACCGGGGCGAGTCCGTATTTTGTTCCAGCCAGCTGAAGAGAGTTTCGGCGGCGCAAAAACGTTGATCCGCGCCGGTGCGCTGCAAAACGTAGCGGCTATTTTCGGTATGCACAATGAGCCCGGTTTGCCGGTGGGCGAATTTGCCACACGCGGCGGCGCATTTTATGCCAATGTCGACCGCTTCGTACTGCGCATTAATGGCAAGGGCGCACATGCGGCGCGTCCGCATGAAGGTAAGGATGCCATCCTGCTCGCCAGCCAACTGGTAACGGTGCTGCAAAGCGTTGCCAGCCGCGACATAAACACGCTGGATTCGGTGGTGCTCAGCGTGACCCGTATTCAGGGAGGAAACACATGGAACGTTCTGCCGGAGTCCGTTGAGCTGGAAGGGACACTCAGAACGCACCGAACCCAGGTACAGCAGCAGGTTAAGGCTCGGGTTAATGACATTGCCGCCGGATTTGCCCACGCCTTTGGCGCACAAATCGACGTAATCTGGCATGCGGGACCAACCGCGTTGGTAAATGATGATCGTTGGGCCGATATTGCCACCGCGGTGGCGAAACAGTCAGGCTATACCACCCACCATGCCGACCTGCATATGGGCGGGGAGGATTTTGCCGTCTACCTGCAAAATACACCTGGCGCATTTGTCAGTATTGGCAGCGCCAGTGAATACGGATTACATCACCCGGGATTTAATCCGGACGAGCGTTTAATTGAACCTGCCGCGCACTACTTTGCGCAGTTAGCAAAAACGGCATTCGCACACCTTTAAGTTTACCTGTTGGGTAGGGGTTATTATGGCTGGAAATCGGCAACTACGGCTCGGCACTATTCTACATGGCGCATCTGGAAATATGTCCGCATGGCGCCATCCGGCGGCTCAGGCTGATGCCAGTATTAATTTTGATTTTGTCAAAGAGACGGCGCTTATTGCGGAAAAAGGGAAGCTGGATTTTATTTTTGTCGCCGATGGTCTGTATATTAATGAAAAATCAATCCCACACTTTTTAAATCGTTTTGAGCCGCTGACAGTATTATCCGCTTTGGCCAGTATCACCACGAATCTGGGGCTGGTTGGCACGGTGTCCACATCATACAGCGAGCCGTTTACGACCGCACGGCAGTTCGCTAGCCTGGACCATCTCAGCAAAGGGCGCGCGGGTTGGAACGTGGTGACGTCGCCTCTGGAAGGATCGGCAAAAAACTATTCTCGCGCTCAGCATCCAGAGCATGCCCAGCGTTATCGTATTGCCGATGAATATTTACAGGTAGTGAAAGGGCTGTGGGATTCCTGGGAAGGTGATGCTTTTACCCGTAATAAAACAAGTGGGGAATTTTTTAATCCGCAAAAATTGCATACGCTTAATCATCATGGAGATTATTTCCAGGTTGCCGGGCCCTTAAATATTGGGCGTACACCACAAGGTCGTCCGATTATATTTCAGGCGGGCGCTTCAGCAGATGGTAAAAAATTAGCGGCGCAGCATGCTGATGCCATTTTTACCCATCAGGAGTCGCTGGCAGAGGCTAAAGCGTTCTATCAGGATGTAAAAAGCCAGCTGGAAGTCGCCGGACGACATCCCGATCAACTGCATATATTCCAGGGCGTCAGCGTTATTGTTGGCGACAGCGCAGAAGACGTTGAGCAGCAGTATCAGACTACCGCTGCGCTGGTCTCCGTTACTGACGCGCTGAACTATCTTGGCCGCTACTTTGAACATCATGATTTTGCCCAATATCCGCTGGACGCACAGTTCCCGGATCTGGGCTCTCTCGGACAAAACAGCTTTCGCAGTACGACTGATGAGATCAAACGCAACGCACGCGAGCGTGGTTTAACACTTCGTCAGGTTGCTCTGGAAGCGGCCAGTCCACGTCCGCGTTTCAGCGGCACGCCACAACAGGTTGCCGACGGCCTGCAGCAGTGGTTCGACGAAAAAGCCGCAGACGGTTTTATCATCCAGGGTGGCACGCCGGATACCTTCCCGCGTTTTGTCGAACAGGTTGTCCCTGTGCTTCAGGCGCGCGGCCTGTTCCGCCATGAATATCCCGGTACGACCCTGCGCGCAAGCCTGGGATTAGCGACACCTGCAAATCAATTCACACAATAAGAGAAAAACGCTATGCAGAAAAAATCAGTATTTCTCGCGCTGTCACTGGCTTTCAGCGCGACCGTTTGGGCAAATGAGGTGACGATTAACGGCACCGGCGTAAGCCTGGAAGCCAATAAAGCGCCAATCAATACAGCAAAAAACCCGCAGGCGATTGCGCAGTTGCCCGCAAACCTGCATCTGGCCGTACCGGGTAAATTCACCGTGGCGATTGCCGGGCTCAGCCAGCCGCCGCTGACCGTCTTTGCCGATGACAATAAAACGCTGATCGGCAGCGAGGCGGATATCGCGCGTCTGGTGGCTGACAGTTTGGGGCTGGAACTTAACGTTGTACCTACGTCATGGGAAGACTGGCCGCTGGGCGTCACTTCCGGCAAATACGATGCCGCGATCAGCAATATTACCGTCACCAAAGCACGCAAAGAAAAATTCGATTTCGCGACGTATCGGAAGGACTCTCTTGGCTTTTATGTCAAAACCGGTAGCAAGCTGAAGAAAATCGAGCAGGCAGAAGATATCGCAGGACTACGCATTATCGTCGGTTCGGGGACTAATCAGGAAGCCATTCTGTTGGCCTGGAACGATGAGAACGTGAAGAAAGGGTTACAGCCGTTTACGCCGGTGTATACCAAAGATGATGCCGCGCAAACCCTGGCCCTACAGTCGGGCCGCGCCGATGCCTACTTCGGTCCTAATGTAATCGGCGCGTGGAAAGCTGCACTCAACGGTAAAACGCAATTAGTGGGTAGCGTTGATGGCGGTTGGCCAAAAGCGGCACATATCGCTGTGACGCTGAAAAAAGACAGCGGCCTGGTTCTGCCGGTACAAACCGCCCTCAACGGCGTGATTGGCAACGGCGACTATGACAAGGTGCTGAATCGCTGGGGAGAAGGGGTGGAACGCATTCCACAATCTGAAATCAACCCGGCCGGTTTAGGCGACTAAGGAGGTCATCGTGAGCGATCAATTTCGCGTGCTCTCACCGGAAGCCAGCGAGCTGCAGCCCATTTTGAACGGTCTGTTCGGTGAATATGCCGCCCGCTATGGCGATTACTTTTCTCGCGACGCTGAAGTGGAACTGACCGAATGGTATCTGGCGCCGCAGGGACTTTTTGTGGTACTGGAGCGCCGCGGCGAAATTATCGCCACCGGGGCTTACAAACCTTACGATAAAGATACCGCCGAGATTAAGCGCATCTGGACAAAAAGCAGCCTGCGTCAGCAGGGGCTGGCGGCGCGCGTGGTGCAGGAACTGGAACGTAGAGCGCTGCTCGCAGGCTACAGCCGGATTTATCTGACCACGGGATTTCGCCAGCCGGAGGCCGTCAGACTTTATTTAAGCCAGGGCTACGATCCGCAATTTGATACGACGCGCGATCCCGAAGAGTACAGTCTACCGCCGTTTGATGGACGGCTGCGCTTTACCAAACTGCTGACTATTGCCGGTCAGGCCAGAATCGCCTGAGGAGAGAAAATGAAAACGACAGATAGCATTAGAGTCGTACCGGCACGTTATCCCATGCGTACCGTAGGCGCGGTCATTGCCTTATTTGTCCTTGCGGTAATTCTCCAGTCCGTGGCGTTTAATCCGCGCTGGGAATGGAGCGTGTTTGCCCGCTGGTTCTTTGATCCGGTTATCTTGTCCGGCCTCGGGCAAACGCTGTTACTGACGCTGATCGGGACGCTGTTGAGTATTGTCATCGGCGGTCTGCTGGCGTTGGCGCGGCTTTCATCTTCCTGGCTGTTGAACGGTCTGGCATGGGGATACATCTGGCTGTTTCGTTCGTTACCGCTGATTGTGGTGCTGATCGTTTTGTACAACTTCTCCTATCTGTACGACACGTTGACGATTGGTATTCCGTTTACTCCCATTCAGTGGGGAAGTTTTGAGACCATCAATGTACTCGGTCAGTTTTCCACTGCGGTGGTTGGCCTGACGCTGGTGCAAAGCGCCTATACCGCTGAAATTATTCGGGGTGGATTTTTAGGGGTCGATCACGGTCAGTACGAGGCAGCGGCAGCACTGGGCTTACCAGCAGGGCGACGTACGCTGCGGATTATTCTGCCGCAGGCGCTGCGCACCATTTTGCCTGCTGGATTCAATGAAATCATCAGCCTGGCGAAAGGGACGGCGATGGTATATGTGCTGGCAATGCCGGAGCTGTTCTACACCATCCAGATGATATATAACCGCACGCAGGAAGTGATCCCGCTGCTGATGGTGGGTGCGGTGTGGTATCTGGTGATCACCAGCGTCCTGTCGTTAATTCAGCACCTGGTTGAACGTGCGTTGGCACGCAGCGAACGACGTTCAGCGATCAACACAGCCCGGGTGAGTCGTGCAGAAAAACGCAGTCGTCAACGTCCACAGCAGGAGGCCGTCCATGTCCCGCTCGCCTGAAGGCCATATTTCTATTACCGGCGTTAGCAAATACTTTGGTCGCCACAAAGCGCTGGATAATGTGTCGCTGGAGATCCCTCCCGGTACGGTAACGGTTATTCTTGGCCCGTCCGGTTCAGGGAAATCCACACTCTTGCGGACCATCAACCATCTGGAACGCGTCGATGAGGGGTTTATTCAAATCGATGGCGATTACATTGGCTATCGTCGGCAGGGAGACAAGCTATATGAGCTGAAAGAGGCGGAAATTTTGCGCCAGCGTGTTAACGTCGGCTATGTGTTCCAGAACTTTAATCTGTTCCCGCACTTAACGGTTCTGGAGAATCTGATTGAAGCGCCTATTGCGCACGGACTGGCAACGCGTAAAACCGCCACCGAGCGGGCATTAACTCTGCTTGATGCGGTAGGGTTACGGAATAAAGCCGATGCCTGGTCGCGTCACTTATCCGGAGGTCAGCAGCAGCGTATCGCTATTGCCCGTGCGCTGGCGCTAAATCCGCGCGTCATGCTGTTTGATGAACCCACGTCAGCGCTTGACCCCGAACTGGTGGGCGAAGTGCTGGATGTCATTAAAGCGCTGGCGAAGTCGGGAACCACGCTGGTTGTGGTAACGCATGAGATTGGCTTCGCCCGGGAAGTGGCGGATCAGGTGGTGTTTATGGTCGATGGCAAAATCATCGAGCAGGGCAGCAGCGAGCAGGTGCTGAATCATCCACGCCACACGCGCACTCAGCAGTTTTTGTCGAAAGTGCTTTGAGACACATTGCGGCACAAGGCTGTGCCGCACAGAGATTACAGAGTGACGACGATTTTGCCTACCTGGCCGTTGGCTTCCATGTATTGATGTGCTTCGACGATATCATCAAAGGCAAAGGTTTTATCAATCAGCGGCTTGAGCTGGCCAGACTGCAATCCTTCAAAGATAAACCGTTTCGCCCGCGCAAGTTTTTCTGCGTCCGTGGTGATTTCGAAAATCTCATAGCCGCGGAAGGTCAGATGACGACCGAGTATCTCAATGACCGGGATAGAAAGGTCACGTGAATCAAGCGAACCATACTGGAAAAAGAGCCCACCGGCTGGCATCACTTGGGCAATTTTTGCCACCGCTGGGCCACCGACCGGATCGAACACCACGCGGGTTCCTTTACCCTCAGTAATCCGCTGAATTTCGGCCACCAGATCCTGCTCCTGGCTTGCAATAACCTCTGCCGCGCCCAGTTGCAGCAACTGATCACGTTTCTCACTGGTCCGTGTCATCGCAATCGGTTTTGCTCCCCGCATGTTAGCAATCTGAATTGCCGCCAGTCCGACGCTGCTGGAAGCAGCATTGATCAGCACGTTATCACCGGGCTTAATATCCGCATACTCAACCAGCGCACCGAAAGCGGTCACATACATCATCCAGCTGGCAGCAGCCTCGGTAAAGCTCAGGTTTTGTGGATGCTTTACGACCGCGTGAGCGGGGGCATTAACGACTTCACCATACATTCCATATTGATGAAAGCTGAATGCCGGGATGACGCTAACGTAATCGCCAGGTGCAAACTCACGTACGTTGTCTCCCACTGATTCAATGACTCCGGCAGCTTCATAACCCAGTCGCGCCGGGAAATTAGGTTGGTAAATATACTGTCCGGTGCGGTACATAACTTCCGCACGGTTGATACCAATAGCCCGCACGCGGATCTGAACCTCATTTGCATCAGGCGCGCGAACCTGCATCTCCTGAATCTTCAGGACTTCAGCGCCACCAATTTGATTAAAAACTACGACCTTAGACATAGCAGACCTCAGTAAATTGTTCTGTATTGGGTCTGCACAATTTAACGACTCAGATGAGAGTGAAAAACCGTTGTTGCGGAACTTCACTATTACTCATTTTGTAATAATCCATGAAGCCGCGGTTTTTGTTGGCTAAAAAGTTCGCATAACCAGTCAATGAATACCCGAACCCGAGGGGCGAGATGACGTCTGTCCGGGTAAAGCACCGAAACTGGTTTTGATTCTCCGGTATAATCGGCCAGCACCTCAACAAGCTGGCCTGACTGAAGATAGGGCGCAAGGACAGCATGAACGCCACGTATAATGCCGAGTCCAGATAAGCAGCCGGTCAACAGAATATCGGAGTTATCAACGCTTATCCGCCCTGCGGGGGTGAACGATTCGGTTTTACCTCTGTTGACGAAGGTCCATTCCAGCGCTTCGCGATGACGCTCGCTAAAAAAGTTAAGCGCCTGGTGTCGGGATAAATCCTCTGGTACCTGCGGCACCCCCTGTTTTTGCAGATAATCCGGTGAAGCACAGGTCACCATTTTGACCTCACCAAGCCGCCTGGAGATCAAGGTCGAATCTTGTAGCTCGCCAATACGGATCATGCAGTCGATGCCTTCGGCAAGCATATCGATTCTACGGTCGGTGGAGGTGAGTACCATCTCGATGTCAGGATATCGCGACTGGAAATCTTTCAGCGCAGGAACTAACACGGAGTGCGCCAGCGACAGAGGGGCATTAACCCTGAGTTTTCCGCGCGGCGGGCGGGCAGGTGAAAAAGAAGCCATGATGTCATCAACGTCACTGAGCAGGATTTTTGTGCGTTGGTAAAAGGCATCACCTTCTTCTGTCAGACTCACTTTACGAGTCGTGCGGTTAAGCAACTTTGCCCCCAGATCGTCTTCAAGATGTTGGATAGCTTTGGTCACCGCAGGGCGGTGCAGGTGTAACACATCTGCGGCTCTGGCAAATCCACCTTGCTCAACAACCTGTACAAAAATGTTCATGTATTCAAACATACTGGAACGCATTGCTTATTCTCTCCCGGTATTCGACCATTGTTATTATGAAAGTAATAATCATGTCTGCATAGGTTGCCGAATGCTGCTCTACACTTAGGGTTTTAACGTTGGGGGTTGCAGCATGATTAAGGTCTATGGGGTACCGGGCTGGGGATCGGCCATCAGTGAAGTGATGCTCACACTGGCGGAGATCCCTTACAGCTTTATTGATGTGGACGGTTTTGACAGCGATGGTCCTTCGCGGGAGTTGCTTAAAACAATGAATCCACTATGCCAGGTGCCCACGCTGGTACTGGAAAATGGCAGCGTGTTGACGGAAACGGCGGCGATCGCGCTGATGATCCTCGATCGTCGCCCCGAACTTTCACCACCCGTTGGACACGCCGAACGCCAGCAGTTTCAGCGTCTGCTGATATGGTTGGTGGCAAATGTCTATCCCACGTTTACCTATGCCGATTATCCTGACCGATGGGTACCGGACGCCCCGGCGCAGTTGAAAAAGAACTGCATTGAGTACCGTAAATCCCTCTATATGTGGCTGAACAACCAGCTAAGCGCCGAGCCGTACGCATTTGGGGATCAGCTAACACTGCTGGACATTTACATTGCCGTTATGCGCTCCTGGGGACCAGGGCATGACTGGTTTCAGGACAACACGCCGAATATTAGCGCTATCGCCGATGCGGTTTGTCAGCACCCACGGCTGCGTACTGTACTGAAAAACAATAAGATTATTTGATTAAAAAAACGCTGTTCCGCAGGAGTGCAATTCCCGGAACAGCGGGCGAACTATCGCCATAAGTTTAAATTACGCAACAGAAGGGGTGAGCGTAATACGATCCAACGGACCCACGATAAACAGATAGGAAACCAGGCCGATCAGCCCCATCGAGCCGACATACAGGATGGCGTAATCAAAGGACTGGGTATTCGCCAGAATGACGCCGATCACCAGTGGTGTGATGATACTGGCCATATTGCCGCACATATTGAATACGCCTCCTGCAATGCCAAGCACTTCTTTTGGTGAGGTATCGCTGAGTACGCACCATCCCAGATTGCCAAAACCTTTGGCGAAAAACGCCAGACTCATCGCCGCGATCACCACAAATTCTGACGAGGTGTAGTTGGCGATAACGATGACGCAGGAAAGCAGCATTCCGCAGATAACCGGCAGCTTACGGGCAATCGTCAGGCTGTAGCCGCGCTTTAAAAGCCAGTCGGAGAAAACACCGCCTAATAATCCACCGATAAAACCGGCAATGGCAGGGATACTGGCGACAAACCCCACTTTGAGGATCGACATGCCTTTCGCCTGATACAGATAAGTAGGGAACCAGGTCAGGAAGAACCAGGTAATTGATGTCACGCAGAACTGTCCGATATATACGCCAATCATCATGCGGTTGACGCAGACGCTTTTAATTTGCGCAAAGGTAACCTTCTGTGGCTCTTTTTTATTACCCAGCGACGGTTCACCACCGCCTTCCCGAATATAGTCAATTTCCTGCTGGTTCACCTTTGGATGATGCATAGGGTCTCTGACTTTGACCAACCAGAAGATGCCAAGAATAACGCCTATTGCCCCAATGTAATAAAACACAAAGTGCCAACTGAGATTATGCAAAATAATCGTCATTAGCGGCGTAATAATCCCTAACGAGATATATTGCGCGGCCTGATAGACAGAGGTAACAAAGCCCCGTTCGTTATTAGGAAACCACTGCACGCTTAATCGGCTGTTGGCCGGAAAGGCCGGAGCTTCAATCGCACCCATCAGTAATCGTAAGATAATCAATACGACAAGCGGGCTGGCGTACAGATAAATGGTGCCCTGAAACATCGTTACCAGCGACCAGCCAATCAGTGCGCAGCCGTATACCAGACGAGAACCATAGCGATCCAGGAGCCAGCCGCCGGGCAGTTGCATAATTACATAAGAAATACCGAAGGCAGAAAAGGCCAGCCCCATTGCTTCAGGATCAAAACCTAATTCTTTGCTCATAATCGGCGCCACGACGGATAACGTCGCGCGATCGGCGTAATTAAATACGGTCGCAAGAAACAGAAAAATCAGAATGCCGTAACGCACTTTTGTACGCTTTATTATTGTGTTCATCACCCACTCCTTTCATAAGGTTGAGAGCGTTTTTGTAGGGGAGGATGGCGGGTATTGCTTACCCGCCAAATTAATTAAGGACGTTTGCCAAACTCGCAGGTTAATTGCGTCCAGCGGCGCGCCTGCTCGCTGATGCTGAAGCCCAGACCGTGACGATCGGAAACCCACATCCGGCCATCGCGCAGCTCAAGTTGTTCGTTAAATAACGGGTTCAGCCATTCGAAATGCTCCAGCCATGGCTCAAGCGGATAAGCAGCGGACAGATGCAGGTGAACTTCCATAGCGAAGTGCGGAGCCAACTTGCGACCATGTTTAGCCGCCAGGTCCATAATTTTCAGGAACGGTGAAATCCCTCCCACACGCGGTGCATCGGGCTGCACAAAATCGCTGGCATTGCCGAGGATCAGCTGTTCATGCTCGCGGAAGCTGGTCAGCATTTCACCGGTGGCAATCGGGGTATCAAGCGCGGCGGCCAGTTGGGCGTGGCCCTCAACATCGTAGGCGTCCAGCGGCTCTTCAATCCAGATTAGATTAAACTGCTCCATTTTACGTCCCATACGGATGGCGGTTTCCCGATCCCACTGCTGATTGGCATCGACCATTAGCGGGAAGTCATCCCCCAGCGCTTCACGCACCGCGGTTAAGCGGTGAATATCCTCGGCGCAGTTTGGCTGACCAACCTTGAGTTTGATACCACCAATGCCGTTTTCACGGGAAATAACCACGTTTTTTAGCACCTGATCCAGCGGCGTATGCAGGAATCCGCCGGAGGTGTTGTAGCACTGCACGGAGTCCCGATGCGCGCCAAGCAGTTTTGCCAGCGGCAATCCTGCACGCTTGGCTTTCATATCCCATAATGCGATATCGATAGGGGAGATGGCTTGTACCGCCATGCCGCTGCGCCCCACGGAAGCGCCAGCCCACAGCAGCTTGGTGTAGATCTTGTCAATATCGTTTGGATCTTCGCCTAACAGGTTATCGGCAATTTCTTTGGCATGCGCATAGATTCCCTGGCCGCCAGCCCGCTTGGAGTAACTAAATCCCACGCCTTCAAACCCGTCGCGGCTGCGGATCTCGGCGATGATTATGGCGACTTCAGTTAGCGGTTTCTGGCGACCGGTGAGCACTTTGGCATCGCTCACGGGTGTTGCCAGAGGAAGGAAAGCCAGAGACAGTTTTACCCATTCAATACGGTCACCGGTTTCTGCTGCGGTTTTAGCGTTAGCCGATTTGGCATAGGTCACGGCATCGGAATTGGCACTTAAAGACATATTGTTCTCTCCTGGTGATAACAAATGATTGCGCTATCATTTTTAATGTTAGCGCAATCACTGTGCCAGCGAATTGACTGCGATTTGAACAATTGCTCACAAATTCAGAGAGAGAAGGGTGGTAAATTATAAACGACGTCACATTCCAGTACTTTATGGAGAAATGCACAAATCATTGTGATTGCGCTATCATTTTGAGTGGCGATAATTAACTAAGCTGCTGTTTTCCCTGCGTTATCACTGAGCAACGCTGGCAATAGCCAAAATCATGATGAATAATGCCAGGATAAATCAGCGATTTTTGACAAGGGCATCGACAGTGAAAAATCCCAAACCACCGCGCGCTCCCACGCTGGAAGATGTTGCCCGTACCGCGGGATTGTCACCCATGACGGTGAGCAGGGCGTTGAATACCCCGCAGCTGGTGCGCCCGAAAACGGTTGAAAAAGTGATGCAGGCGGTGCGCGCCACCGGCTATATTCCCAACGCACTGGCTGGGGGACTGGCGTCGCGTCGCAGCAAGCTTATCGCCGTGGTTATTCCGCAAATTAACAACAATATGTTTGTCGATACCATCCAGTCATTAAGTGATGAACTGGCAGAACGCGGATACCACATTTTGCTTTGCGTGTCGGGTTATACACCGCAAACTGAGGCAGAGCTGGTGGCGACGCTGCTTTCTCGTCGCCCGGATGGTGTAGTACTCACCGGTATTCATCATACCGCTGAGCTGAAAAAAGTGATTCTTAATGCGGCCATCCCGGTCGTGGAAATCTGGGATTTAACCCCAACACCCATCGATATGCTGGTCGGTTTTTCGCATGAAAAGGTCGGGCAAGCGGTGGCAGACTATCTGCTGAATAAAGGCTATCGACGTCCGGGGTTGTTATGGACTGCCGATCGCCGGGCAGGCCAGCGTAAACAAGGACTGTGCGATGCGTTGAGTCGTCATGGTATTGCGGCTGACGCACAGGTGGACGTCCCGCTACCGGCCTCTCTGGCATTGGGACGCACTGGATTAACGCAGCTATTGGCGGAGCGCGAGTTTGATGTCATTGTCTGTAGCTCTGATACGCTAGCCCAGGGGGCGATCATGGAGGCCGAAAGTCGCGGTATACGCGTGCCGCAAGAGTTGGCGGTAATCGGTTTTGGCGATCTGGATTTTGCTGCCAGCAATCGGCCCGCCATCACCACCGTCAGCGTCGACAGACGGGCCATCGGGCAACGTGCTGCCTCACTGCTTGCCGATCGTATCGAACAAATTCCGCGTGAAGACGATATTATTGATGTCGGTTTTCATCTGGTAGAACGAGAGTCCGCATAAGTTACCTGCAACCCAAAACAATAAGGAATCTGCTATGCCGCACGTTGATATTAAATGTTTTCCTCGCTCTCTTACCGACGAACAGAAAACCGCCCTGGCGGCGGATATTACCGAGGTTATTATTCGTCATTTGCAAAGCAAAGACAGTTCAGTCAGCGTGGCGCTCAATGAAGTTGAGCCAGAGGCGTGGCAGGCCGTGTGGGATAAGGAAATTGTGCCGCAGATGGCGAGATTAATTAAAAAACCTGGCTACAGTATGTAAGAAAAAACGGGCGGATTTCCGCCCGTTTTCGTTGTGCTTATGGCGTAACGATGTTGAACCAGAATTCGAATTTATCCATATAGCCGAGCATGGCATCAAGCTTGGCGCCGTCACCGGTTATCTTCACGTCACCGCTGTCTTGTGCCTGTTTCAGCGTCACTTCCTTGAGGATGATTTTGTTCAGCGTATCGCGATTAAGCGTGATCGTAGCATCGGCATCTTTCGCTTCGGCATTGGCGGTATGGTTCAGGACGCCATTCTCCAGCTCAAGCTTATATTTACCGCCATCACTGCCAAGATCGATGTTAAACACCGACTTCGCATCACCCGCTTTTTGTCCGTTAATATGCACTGCCAGATAATCGAAGAACATTTCCGGCGTCATAGCACGAACGGTATCCGGGCTGGCGGTATTCGGGGTTGGGCCTTTGACCACGCCGTTACGCAGCTCTTGCGCGCCGGTCAGGTAGAAGTTACGCCACGGGCCGGATTCAGCCTGATAACCCAGTTGCTCAAGCGCATCTGCTTCCAGATTACGTGCGGCCTGGTTATTTGGATCGGCAAACACGACTTTGCTTACCACCTGTGCCACCCAGCGGTAGTTGCCCTGGTCATAGTCGGCTTTAGCTTTCTGCAAAATGGCGTCCGCACCGCCCATGTAGTCGACAAATTTCTTCGCAGATTCTTCCGGCGGCAGCTCATCCAGCGTTGCCGGGTTGCCGTCAAACCAGCCGAGATAGAGCACATACGTCGCTTTTACGTCATGGCTCACGGAGCCATTGTAACCGCGGTTAGCCCAGGTATGTGCCAGTGAGTCCGGCAGCTTAAAGTTGGCAGCGATTTCATCGCGGGTCAGACCTTCGTTAGCCATGCGTAGCGTCTGGTCGTTGATGTAACGATACAGATCGCGCTGACTTTTCAGCAGGCTGACCACCTTATCATTACCCCAGGTTGGCCAATGGTGCTGCGCCATCAGCACTTCGGCTTTATCACCCCAGCGCACAATCGCTTCGTTGATGTATTTGGACCACGGCAGCGGCTCACGAATTTTGGCTCCGCGCAGGGAGTAGGTGTTGTGCAGGGTGTGGGTAACATCTTCTGCGGATTCAATCAGTTTCTTCTCTTCGATGTACCACAGCATTTCCGATGGTGCTTCGGAACCCGGGGCCAGCATGAAGTCATAGGTCAGGCCGTCGATGACCTCTTTTTGTCCATCTTTCTCAATGATATTTGTTGGCGCAATCAGGGTAACGGTTCCCGCGGAGGTCGTGGTTCCCAGTCCCGCGCCGACCTGGCCTTTGGCATCAGGTTTTAACAGGTTGCCGTACATGTAGCTCGCGCGGCGGCTCATGACGTTACCGGCCATGATATTCTCAGCGACCGCGGCTTCCATAAAGCCGGCTGGCGCATAAACTTTCACTTTTCCCGCTTTAACGTCGGCTTCATCGACAACGCCGCGTACGCCGCCGTAATGGTCAACGTGGCTGTGGGTATAAATCACCGCAACAACTGGTTTTTGACCGCGGTTTTTAAAGTAAAGATCCATCCCGACTTTGGCCGTTTCTGCCGAGACCAGCGGGTCAACAACGGTGATGCCTTCTTTACCTTCAATAATGGTCATGTTTGACAGATCGAGGTTACGAATCTGGTAAACGCCATCCGTTACTTCAAACAGCCCGCTGATGTTGATCAACTGAGATTGACGCCACAGGCTCGGGTTTACCGTATCCGGGGCTTTATCGCCTTCTTTGATGAACGCGTACTGCTGCGGATTCCAGATAACATTTCCCTGCTCGCCCTTGATCACGTCCTGCGGGAGTGGGGCGATAAAGCCTTTGTGGGCGTCGGTAAAGTCGGTGTTATCGGAGAAGGGCAGTTGATTGTAAAGCGCGTTGTTGGCTTGTTGCGTGGCGGCTGTAGCGTCTTTGGGGGCTTCAGCGGCCATAAGGGGAACAGAAAACGATGTGAGTAACCCAGCAAGTATAAAACTTTGTGCGATTCTATTAAGTTGCATCGTAAAACCTCTCTGACACTTCAAAAGTACAGTTGGGGATGCTGCTTTGACGGATAGCGTTTTGATTAGGTATTTGAGTTAGTGCAAGATTAACTATAATTCACATGAATGATTAGGCAAGGAAGGCAGAGATAATTTATCTAACTGGTTTTTCAGAAGTTTTAAGAAAACAGTTGCGGATGACAGAGCAGAACTGCCATCCGTTAGCATACTATCATTCACCTGCGATAATGCGTTTCCCGCTGGAGATAAACGTTCCGGCCCCAAGGTGATGCAGAGTATTGAGCTTGCCATCATCAAACTGCCAGCGTCCTTCCACGAAGGCTCGCTCATCAGCGGCTGCGGAGACTACTTCCCCAAACAGAGTGTCATATTTTTCCTGTGCCGCCGTGGCTGGCAACAGGCGACACTCCATCCAGGCCAGACATTTCGCTTCTATCAGCGGTAAACCTAGCACGGGTCCTTGCACCACGGGAATGCCGTAACAGTTGAATTTATCTTCCACGCGACCGGAAACGCTGCCTACGGCCCAGGTCCAGTTGACGGCGGCGATACCCGGAATAACGATGCCGAATTTACCGCTACGTTCAATGAGATCTCGCGACCAGGCGGTCTTATCAACAACAATTGCTACCCGCGGCGGCTCAAATTCCACGGGCATTGACCATGCCGCAGCCATCACATTTCGCCGCTCGGTATGCTCATCCTGGCTGGTTATCAATATCGTTGGGCCATGATTGAGTAGCCGGCTGGCATGTTTTAATTCGATCGGACGAAAATGGCTCATGGATGCTCCTTGGCTGAGAGATAACACACCACAATAAACATAGATATTAACGGTATTAGCGATTTTGTCGCCTCACAGGAATTAACAACGCACAAAATCGACAGCGTAAATCGAAAAATACGTTATAAGTACTGCATTAATCGAACAGGAACTCCGTATGACGCCTTTTTTAACCGCTTATTTTGCCCGTATTGGCTGGTCAGGTTCGGCCAACGTCAACCTTGAAACCTTGCAAGCGCTACATCTACTGCACAACAGCGCAATTCCCTTTGAAAACCTGGATGTATTACTGCCAAGAGAGATGCAGCTTGACGATTTGTCGCTAGAAGAGAAGCTGGTAACGGCGCGTCGTGGCGGTTATTGCTTTGAACAGAACGGCGTGTTTGAGCGCGCGTTACGCGAAATCGGTTTTAACGTACGTAGCCTTCTCGGTCGCGTGGTTCTGGCAAATCCGTCAAGTCTGCCGCCGCGCACGCATCGTTTGTTGCTGGTTGAATTGCAGGGAGAGCAGTGGATCGCCGACGTCGGTTTCGGCGGGCAAACGCTGACAGCACCAATTCGTCTGCAGGCCAACACTGAGCAGAAGACGCCACACGGCGAATATCGGCTGATTCAGGAAGGTGAAGATTGGATCCTCCAGTTCCGTCATCACGAACACTGGCAGTCAATGTATCGTTTCGATCTGGTCGCGCAGCATCAGAGCGATTATCTGATGGGCAACTTCTGGTCCGCACACTGGCCGCAATCACATTTTCGCCATCATCTGCTGATGTGCCGTCATCTGCCCGACGGCGGGAAATTAACGTTAACCAATTTTCACTTTACCCATTATCAGGATGGACATGCGGTAGAGCAGATTAATTTGCCTGACGTCGCCAGTTTGTATGCATTGTTGCAAGAACGATTTGGACTGGGTGTGGATGACGTGAAGCATGGATTTACCGAAGATGAGCTGGCGACGGTCATGGCGGCGTTTGATACGCATCCGGAGGCGGGGAAATAGGGGCATCGGAATTAATGCCGGATGCGGCGTCATCGCCTTATCCGGCCTACGGGAACAATTAAAAATCTATCGCCCATTCTGCGTGAAACAGGATCACCGCCGAACCGGTAATGGTGACTTTTTCCGGCTGGTTTTCACGGATAGTCACCGTCACATCAACAATCCCGTCGCGCCCGAGCGCACGGCCCTGATGCCCCTGAACACGTAACGTTTTGCCATCATGCGCCATCAGCCCATGGTGGACCAGCCACGCGCCCATTGGACCGTTGGCATTGCCGGTAACCGGGTCTTCCACAATACCAATAGCAGGTGAAAACATGCGGCCATCAGTGGCGTTTTCGCCCTTGCGGATTTGAAAAGGGAAAAAGCCGTTACAGCCAATTTGCTGGCTGATGGCGGTCAAAGCCGGTAAATCAGGGGAAAGGGCGTCAAGGTCCACCTCGGGTTTCAGTGGAATCATCACTTTCGAATGTCCGGTCGTGGCAACCTGAATGGGTAAGCCTGCCAGCATATCGTCTTCGCTCAGGTGCAGCGCATCGAGAATCGCAGTACGAACAGCGCCCTCCAGCGGAGGTTCAAAACCCGGTTCACCTTGCTCAAGGCTAATGCGATAGTCGTTCCCGGTAGCGTCAATATCCACCCGATGACGTCCGGCCAGCGAGGTTTGCCAGACCATGCAGTTGCCCAGACCCAGCGCCCTGGCCCGCACGTAATGCGCGGCGACGGTAGCATGCCCACAGATAGGAACTTCGACCGTCGGGGTGAAATAGCGGATGCGAACATCGCTGTCGTCACTGGTCAGCAGAAATGCGGTTTCTGAATGACGCAGCTCGCGAGCGATGAGCTGCATCTGCGCGTCACTCAGCCCATCAGCATGTAAAACCACACCTGCTGAGTTGCCGCGAAAAGGGACCGGGGTAAAGGCATCGACGTGGTAAACCTGTGGTTTCATTAGCGTTCTCCCTGAAATGGAGAAGCATCATAACGTACAAAAAGCGGGATAGCGATGCAGGCCCGGTAAGCGCAAGCGCTACCGGGCATCAGAGTTCAATTATCGGCGGGAACGAACTATTTGATAGCGGCGAGTGAAGTACTCAAACGGCGCACTCCATACGTGGACCAGACGGGTGAACGGGAATAGCAGGAAGATAGTCATCCCCAGAACCAGGTGCACACGGAAAATCAACGCCACGCCATCCAGATGTGCAGATGCGCCGCCCTGGAAGGTCACCACTGACTGCGCCCAACCAACCAGTTTCAGCATTTCACTGCCGTCAGGATGCTGTGCGGAGAACGGGATGGTGGTTAAGCCGAGGATACACTGAATCAGCAGAACGCAAAGGATCAGAATATCAGCGGTGGAAGACGTTGCACGAATGCGCGGGTTGGTCAGACGCCGCACCAGCAAACCTGCGCCACCAACCAGCGTCAGTACGCCACAAAGCCCACCGGCAATCATCGCCATCTGTTGTTTCACCGCAATCGGCAGGAACCAGGCATACATCCAGTGCGGCGTTAGCATGCCGAACAGGTGACCGAAAAAGATCCCCAGAATGCCGATGTGGAACAGGTTTGACCACAGCACCATGCCGCGTTTGTCCAGCATCTGGCTGGAAGAGGCGCGCCAGGTGTATTGCCCGTAGTCATAGCGTAGCCAACTGCCGAGGATAAATACCGTACCGCACAGGTACGGGTAGATATCGTAAAAAAAGACGTTCAGGTACTGTATCATTTCGGGCCTCCCGCGCTGACGTCGACATACTGCGGCGCAACGTCCTGGCTAAAGCGTCGTTGATAGTTTTGTAACGGTGAACTGTCGCAGGCGGTGGCGTTATCCTCGATAAACTTCACCTGTTCCTCTTCCCACACCGCATCCAGCGCCTGACGAGTATCATCGCGGGTTTCAGCACCAACCTGCTTAGTGACACTGTCACTTGAAAGAGGGCTTCCGGCAAGCAGCAGCAGGGCGTCAAACAGTTGATACCACGGTGTATCGCGCTGTTTTAAGCGCCCGCCCAACAGAGCCAGAATCGGTGCAACGTTCTGCAGTCCTTCTTTAGCCTGGTCCTCCGGCAACACGCTCAAATACTCCAGATACAACGGCAGGTGATCCGGTAGTTCGCGGCAGTCGAGCTGTAGCCCGACCTTTTCATACTGCGCCAGCAGATCAACCATCGCCTGACCCCGGTCACGGGACTCGGCGTGCACGTGCTCAAACAACAGCAGAGAGGTGGCCCGGCCCCGGTCAAAGATTTCGCACCATTCCGCTTGTTTATCCAGCAGTGGCGCATTGAGCAATCCCTGGCTAAATTCGGTAAGCATGGGGGCATCGCTGGCCACAAGCGCCAGCGCGTCGTCTTTATACTCCCACAGCAGCTCGTCGGGATATTCCATCAGCAGGCCGATAACCTTCAGGATTTGCATTATTCACCCTCCGCTTTATCGCGAACTTCGGTGATGTCGATGGCATCAATACGGCTACTGTTAAACAGGTTGAATTTGGTATCTGAGCCATGGCAGCCGTCACCGAAGGTAAATCCGCAGCCGTTTTTCTCAGGGAAGGCATCGCGCGCCATTTCACGGTGGCTGGTCGGGATCACAAAGCGGTCCTCATAGTTGGCGATGGCCAGATAGCGATACATCTCTTCAACCTGCTCAACGGTCAAACCTACTTCCTCAATCGCGCGGGTGTCCGTCACGCCTTCCACTGTTTGCGCACGCATATAGTGGCGCATGGCCATCATACGTTTCAGCGCGCGCAGCACCGGACCGGTATCACCCGCACTGAGCATGTTGGCGAGGTACTGAACCGGAATTCGCAGCGACTCAACCGCCGGCAAAATGTTGCCATTGTGCGGCAGTCCGCCCGCGTCGGCGACCGACTGAATCGGTGACAATGGCGGTACATACCAGACCATCGGCAGGGTGCGATATTCCGGGTGCAGCGGCAGCGCCAGTTTCCAGTCCATCGCCATTTTGTAGACTGGCGAACGTTGGGCCGCTTCGATGACGTTGTGCGGAATACCTTGTTTTAACGCCTCTTCAATGACCGCCGGATCGTGCGGATTGAGGAATACATCGCACTGACGCTCATAGAGATCGGTCTCATGCTCGGTGCTGGCCGCTTCTTCGATGCGGTCGGCGTCGTACAGCAATACGCCGAGATAACGAATACGTCCAACGCAGGTTTCCGAACATACCGTCGGCTGGCCGGACTCAATTCGTGGGTAGCAGAAAATGCACTTCTCTGACTTACCGCTCTTCCAGTTAAAGTAGATTTTTTTGTACGGACAGCCGCTGATGCACAAGCGCCAGCCGCGACATTTGTCCTGGTCGATCAGCACAATGCCGTCTTCTTCACGCTTGTAGATAGCACCGCTTGGGCAGGTGGCGACACAGCTTGGGTTCAGGCAGTGCTCGCACAGGCGCGGTAAATACATCATGAAGGTGTTTTCGAACTGGCCGTACATCTCCTTTTGCATCTTCTCGAAGTTACGGTCGCGGGCACGTTTTGAGAATTCGCCGCCGAGCAGTTCTTCCCAGTTGGGGCCCCAGATAATCTTGTCCATCCGTTTGCCGTCAATCAACGAACGTGGACGCGCAGTGGGCTGGTTTTTGCTTTCCGGCGCGCTATGCAGATGCTGATAATCGTAGGTAAACGGCTCATAGTAATCATCGATTTGCGGGATCACCGGGTTGGCGAAAATTTTGGTGATGACGCCCATCTTACCGCCCAGACGCGGTCTTATTTTGCCGTTAACATCGCGAACCCAGCCGCCTTGCCACTCTTCCTGATCTTCCCAGTTTTTTGGATAGCCAATCCCCGGTTTAGTCTCGACGTTGTTAAACCACGCATATTCCATCCCTTCACGCCCGGTCCAGACGTTTTTACAGGTGACGGAGCAGGTGTGGCAGCCGATGCACTTATCCAGATTAAGAACCATGCCTACCTGTGAGCGTATTTTCATTTTTTCGCCTCCTGTACCTGATCGCGACCTTCATCATCCAGCCAGTTAATATTTTTCATTTTTCTAATCATGATGAACTCATCGCGGTTAGAGCCGACCGTACCGTAATAGTTGAAGCTGTATGCCAGCTGCGCATAGCCACCTATCATGTGCGTGGGTTTCGGGCAGACGCGGGTCACCGAGTTATGGATCCCGCCGCGCATCCCGGTCACTTCTGAGCCAGGGATATTCATGATTCGCTCCTGAGCGTGATACATCATGGTCATTCCCGGTGGCACGCGTTGACTCACCACTGCACGCGCGGTGAGCGCACCGTTGGCGTTGAAGGCTTCAATCCAGTCGTTATCCTCAATGCCCAGCTCTTTGGCATCGGTTTCGCTGATCCAGACAATAGGTCCGCCGCGCGACAGCGTCAGCATCAGCAGGTTTTCACTATAGGTGGAGTGGATCCCCCATTTCTGATGCGGCGTCAGGAAGTTGAGCGCTTTTTCCGGGAAGCCGTTAGGCGGAACCTCGCGCATTTCACTGACGCTGCGGGTATCGATAGGTGGACGATACGCCACCAGACTTTCACCGAACGCACGCATCCACGCATGATCCTGATACAGTTGTTGGCGACCGGACAGGGTACGCCATGGGATCAGCTCGTGGACGTTGGTATAGCCTGCGTTATAGGAGACATGTTCACTTTCCAACCCGGACCAGGTGGGGCTGGAGATGATTTTGCGCGGCTGTGCCTGGATATCGCGAAAACGGATCTTCTCGTCTTCTTTGTTCAACGCCAGATGCGTATGGTCGCGTCCGGTCATCGCCCCCAGCGCTTCCCAGGCTTTCACCGCCACCTGACCATTTGTTTCCGGTGCCAGGGCAAGGATCACCTCAGATGCATCCAGCGCAGTGTCAATCAGCGGGCGTCCTTTTGCCGGGCCTTCGCGCTTGGTGTAGTTCAGCTTGCCGAGGAAATCGACTTCCGCCTGGGTATTCCACGCAATGCCTTTCCCGCCGTTACCGAGTTTGTCCATGAGCGGGCCAAGTGAAGTAAAGCGTTCGTAGGTGGCGGGGTAGTCACGCTCCACAACGGCGATATTCGGTGCCGTTTTGCCCGGGAGGAGATCGCATTCGCCTTTGCGCCAGTCCTGAATGTCAAACGGCTGCGCCAGCTCTGCCGGAGAGTCATGTTGCAGTGGTTGCAACACCACATCCGTTTCTTGTCCAAGGTGTCCGACGCAAACCTCAGAAAATACTTTGGCGATGCCTTTATAAATTTCCCAGTCGCTCTTCGATTCCCATGCCGGGTCGACCGCCGCAGACAACGGGTGAATAAACGGATGCATATCCGAGGTATTCATATCGTCTTTTTCATACCAGGTAGCGGTTGGCAGAACGATATCGGAGAACAAACAGGTACTGGACATACGGAAATCGAGCGTGACCAGCAGATCGAGCTTGCCCTCTATCGCCGCCGACTGCCATTCAACCTCTTCAGGTTTAATACCCTCGCTTGAACCGAGCGCTTCCCCCTGGATCCCGCTTTCGGTACCCAGCAAATATTTGAGCATGTATTCATGCCCTTTACCGGAGGAGCCGAGCAGGTTAGAGCGCCAGACGAAGAGGTTGCGCGGATGGTTTTTGCCGTTATCTGGCTGTTCGCAGGCAAAACGAATATCACCTGACTTCAGCGCCTGTGCGGTGTATTGCGCAGGAGATAGCCCTGCTTGTTCGGCTTTTGCTTTAACAGTCAAAGGGTTGAGGTTAAGCTGCGGCGCAGACGGCAGCCAGCCCATCCTTTCAGCCCGCACGTTAAAGTCAATCAAATGTCCGCTAAACTTCGACGCATCGGCCAGTGGAGAGAGGAGTTCCTGCGCGGTAAGTTTTTCATAACGCCACTGGCTGGAATGGTTGTAGAAAAACGAAGTGCTGTTCATCTGACGCGGTGGTCGGTTCCAGTCCAGCGCAAAGGCCAGCGGCAACCAACCGGTTTGCGGTCGCAGTTTCTCCTGACCCACATAGTGCGCCCAGCCGCCGCCGCTTTGTCCCACACAGCCACAGAACACGAGGATGTTAATCATGCCACGGTAGTTCATATCCATGTGATACCAGTGGTTGACGCCAGCCCCGAGAATGATCATCGAACGGCCATGCGTTTTGTGCGCCGTATCGGCAAACTCACGGGCGATCTGTTCGATATGACGGCGTGGCACACCGGTAATTTGCTCGCCCCAGGCCGGGGTGTAGGCTTTCACTTCGCTGTAATCTTGCGCGCTATGAACGTCATCCAGACCACGATCGAGGCCATAATTCGCCAGCACCAGATCATAGACGCTCACCACCGGGCAACGGCTACCGTCAGCGAGGGTAAGATGTTTTACCGGTAGTTGACGGATCAGCACCGGTTCTTGTTTTACACTGCGAAAATGTGGGTTTTCGTTGCCGCCAAAATAGGGGAATGCCACGCCGGTCACTTCATCATGCTGACCAAGCAGCGAAAGAGAAAGTTCAGTTTCAGCGCCAGCCGCCAGTGGTTCCAGGTTCCATTTGCCTTTTTCCCCCCAGCGAAAACCGATAGATCCGTTCGGGACAACCAGTTCGCCAGCGCTGTTAAAGGCTACCGTTTTCCACTCTGGATTGTTGCTTTCGCCCAGACCATCGACAAGGTCTGAAGCACGCATCATGCGTCCAGGCACGTAGCTGCCATCTTCGCGGGCATCCAGTAAAACCAGCATCGGCATGTCGGTATAGCGACGACAGTAATTGAGGAAATAATCGCTGGGATTGTCGAGGTGGAACTCTTTCAGGATGACGTGGCCCATCGCCATTGCCAGCGCGCTGTCTGTTCCTTGTTTGGGTGCCAGCCACTGATCGCACAGTTTGGCGACTTCCGAGTAATCCGGCGTAATGGCAATCGTCTTGGTGCCTTTGTAGCGTACTTCTGTGAAAAAGTGCGCATCCGGGGTACGAGTCTGCGGCACGTTAGAACCCCAGGCGATGATATAGCTGGAGTTATACCAGTCGGCGGATTCAGGAACGTCGGTCTGCTCGCCCCAGGTCATCGGTGACGCGGGCGGTAAGTCGCAGTACCAGTCATAGAAACTCAGACATGTTCCGCCGATTAGCGAGAGATAGCGTGTGCCGGCGGCATAGGAAACCATCGACATCGCCGGGATCGGGGAGAAGCCGACCACGCGATCCGGGCCGTAGGTTTTCACCGTCCAGACGTTGGCGGCAGCAATCAGCTGATTAAGCTCTTTCCAGTTCGAACGGATAAACCCACCGCGCCCGCGTACCTGCTTGTAGCTCTGGCATTTTTGCGGGTCGTTCATAATGGATTCCCAGGCCAGCACCGGATCGGGCTGGTGGGAGAGGGCGTCGCGCCACAATTCGATTAAGCGTTTACGCACCAGCGGATATTTCAGGCGGTTAGCGCTATAGAGATACCACGAGTAACTGGCGCCGCGTGGACAGCCACGGGGCTCATGATTTGGCAGGTCAGGACGAGTACGCGGGTAGTCGGTTTGCTGCGTTTCCCAGGTCACCAACCCGTTTTTAACGTAGATCTTCCAGCTGCATGAGCCGGTACAGTTAACTCCGTGGGTAGAACGCACAATTTTGTCGAACTGCCAGCGCTGACGATAGCTGTCTTCCCAGTCCCGGTTGGTGTGCATCACTTGCCCGTGCCCCTCGGCAAATGTATCGCCCTTTTGTTTAAAGTAGCGAAAGCGGTCTAACAGTTTACTCATGACATAACTCCTGCTTCGATAATATTGCCGACGGTGAATCGAACTCCAGGCCTGATCCGACCTACCTGAATGTCCGATCCTGCGGTATCCATTTTGTTATTTTTTTTGTGATTTACGGCCATAGACCAACCAGGTCACCAGCACGCAGACGATGTAAAACACGAGGAATATTTTCATGGCACCCACCGGAGAGCCGGTCAATGCCAGCGATGAGCCAAACGCTTTAGGAATGAAGAACCCCCCCACAGCGCCAATGGCGGAGATAAACCCCAGGGCGGCGGCGGTATCGGTTACCGCTTCCCGCTGAGCTTGCTCTTCAGTGCCACCATGCAGCTTCACCCGATAAATTGTGATTTTGCGAAAGATCACCGCAATCATCTGGAAGGTTGAACCGCTGCCCAGACCCGCGGTCAGGAACAAGCCCATAAACACCAGGTAAAACGCGATAAAGCTACCTTCGCCCGAGCCGGGCAAAGTGAGAAACAGCAGGGCGCTGAACAGTGCCATAAAGATGAAGTTAATTAAGGTGACACGCACACCACCAAACTTGTCAGAGATAACACCACCCGCCGATCGTGCAAGCGCGCCGATGAAGGGGCCGAAGAACGCCAGTTGCAGGATATTCACGTCGGGGAACTGGGTTTTCGCCAGCATGGCAAAGCCTGCCGAAAAACCGATAAATGAGCCGAAGGTGGCGAGATACAGCAGGCTTAATAACCACAGATGAAAACGCTTGAGTACCGGTAACTGGGAGGCAATTGAGGCCTTCGAGCTGGCAATGTCGTTCATTCCCATGCCCGCTGCCACGGTGGCTATCAGCAGTAACGGCACCCATATCCATGCTGCATTGGCCAGCGACAATAACGAGCCGTCAGCTTGCGGTACGCCCTGTACGCCCAAAAAGGTAAATATGGGCAGAAAGATCACCAGTGGCGCGATCAACTGCATCACGCTGACGCCGAGGTTGCCGAGACCACCGTTAACGCCTAATGCGCTACCTTGCTTCGCTTTGGGGAAGAAAAAGCTGATATTGCCCATGCTGGAGGCAAAGTTAGCGCCAGCAAAACCACACATCAGCGCAATGATTATAAATACTCCAAACGGAGTAGCGGTATTTTGCACGGCAAATCCGAGCCAGACGCAGGGAATAACCAGAATAATCGTGCTAAAAATGGTCCAGCGACGACCACCAAATATAGGTACCATAAAGGAGTAGGGTACGCGCAATATTGCACCAGAAAGAGATGGCAATGCCGTTAATAAAAACAGTTGGTCGGTGGTGAAATTAAAACCAATTTTATTCAGATTGACGGCTACGGCACTGAACAGCATCCAGACGCAAAACGCAAGAAGCAGGCAACTCACTGATATCCAGAGGTTTCTGCGCGCAATGTGCTTGCCTTTATTTTCCCAAAAGCCGGGGTTCTCTGGTTTCCAGTCAGTTAAAAGATAACGATTATTTTTCTCATTTGATGATGACATATTATTCTCCATGCACATGCCGTTCATGAAAAAGAAATAAACGCATGCAGCGCCGCGCGGCTTCTTTTTAGAAACTATTGAAAAGTTTTAGGAATATTGACTGAAAGAATAGATAAAAAAGCGCAATAACGCGGCGTGATGGGAGAATTACACGTTGCTTAAGTGTTACTAATTGTAAACATAAAAGATGTATTGTTAATCCATCTATTACATCAAATAAATAACTCCTGCGTTATCATACGATCAAGGTGACGATCGAATGCAGGATCGGCCATTTCCTCAATACCTAATATGTACATACCATCCAGGCCGCAGACTAATGCGATTAAGCGCCATGCGACGTCGGCGGCATCAGGCGCGGATGAGAACTCACCGGCTTTCTGTCCTTGTGTAATGATGTTGGCGGTTTCTTCGTGCCACATTCGCATGGTCAACAGGTAGGCGCTTTTAATTTCCGGATCTTTACCCGCAACAACCTGTGCTTCACGCCATAGCTTAATATAGGGTTCCAGACCACCATCTTCACTGCCTAGCATCGCATGCAGTCGCTCACGGAAACTGGCGTCTTCGCTGACCAGTTCGGCATCAAGTAGGGTGCGGATAAGGCGCACAAATACCTGGGATTTGAGTTCGCCGGCAGAGGCGAAATGGTGATGTACGGGGTCTGACGCTCAGTGGAACGAAAACTCACGTTAAGCAACGTTTTCTGCCTCTGACGCCTCTTTTAATGGTCTCAGATGTCCTTTGGTCACCAGTTCTGCCAGCGTGAAGGAATAATGGCCGAGCATATTGATATGTCCGTGGCAAAGCGGGGAGAGGCGTGCGATATCTTCATCATTCAGTGTTTCACCCTGCGCCCGGAGATGATCCAGGGCTGCCTGCATATAAATAGTGTTCCATAACACGACGGCGTTAGTGACCAGCCCCAGTGTGCCCAGTTGATCTTCCTGACCGTCGGTATATCGTTTTCTTATCTCACCTTTTTGACCGTGACAGATGGCTCTGGCAACGGCATGGCGACTTTCTCCCCGATTAAGCTGGGTCAGAATGCGCCGGCGGTAATCTTCATCATCAATATAATTAAGCAGATACAGCGTTTTGTTGATGCGCCCCACTTCAATGATTGCCTGAGTCAGTCCGGAAGGACGTTCACTTTTCAGCAATGAACGGACCAGCACTGAAACCTGTACTTTGCCCAGCTTCAGGGAGCCAGCGGTCCGGATCATTTCGTCCCACTGAAGGACTATTTTTCGGGGATCTGATTGCCCTCTGGCAATATCATTCAGCACGCCATAGTCGGCATCATGGTCCATTCGCCAGAAAACCGAAGCACCGGCAT
>NZ_JBIMRA010000028.1:0-43134 GCF_043945515.1 Citrobacter freundii complex sp. 2024EL-00216
GCTTTTGCCGTTACGCACCACCCCGTCAGTAGCTGAACAGGAGGGACAGCTGATAGAAACAGAAGCCACTGGAGCACCTCAAAAACACCATCATACACTAAATCAGTAAGTTGGCAGCATCACCGAAAGTTGTATTGATATTTTTAAAGTCGTCATTGGGCCTTCCAGTTCAAGAACAGTAGGGCCAATGCGTGCCGCGTTTAACTTCATTTCACAATTAAAGCTACAGGAGATCTTACCGCTAACGCGAGAAATCGAGGTTGAGCTATATGGCGCGCTCTCATTAAGCCGCAAGTGTCATAACGTTGATATCGCTCTTTATCTGGGGCTGTTGGGCAACCAGCCGGATGATGTTGATTTACGCCAGCAGATGGATCTCATTAAACGTGCTGAACAGGACGGCACCCTGACGCTTTCTCCTTCAGTTACCGTGACGGTCGTAATTAAGCCGAATCAACAACCGCATTCTGGTCATCCCTACGCGATGACGTTTCGCGCCAGAGATGATTATTTTACCTTGTATGAAGAAACATGGTTTTCAACCGGCGCCGGCCAGGTTCGCAAACCCGGCGAGTCGGTGCCCGAGAGAACCGCGCAAAAAAACGCATTTCCTTTTGCGTTTCAAAATGCCGCGCAGCTGCAGGCGCTGTGTCAGCGTAATGGATTATCCGTTGCGGCGTTAATGATGAAAAATGAGTTACAGATGCATTCTCAGGCGGCGTTGCATGACTATTTCGCGCATGTTTGGGCGATAATGCAGCAGGCAGTCCATCGTGGTCTGCATACTGAAGGACTACTGCCTGGCTCGTATCAGGTGCCGCGCAGGGCCTGCTCGCTCTATAAATTACTGGCAATGAAACCCTCTGCTAACGACTTCCTCACCAACCTCAACTGGGTGAATGCGTTTGCGATTGCCGTCAGCGAGGAAAACGCCGCAGGAGGGCGAGTGGTGACAGCGCCGACCAATGGTGCCAGCGGTATCATCCCAGCGGTCCTAAGTTGGTACGATAAGTTTGTCTGTAAGCTGGATAGTGCATCGGTTATCCGCTTTTTCCTCACTGCTGGCGCCATTGCGCTACTGTTCAAACAAAACGCGTCTATCTTAGGTTCTGAAGTCGGGTGTCAGGGAGAGATCGGTGTGGCCAGTTCGATGGCCGCGGCCGGATTAGCGGAACTGATGGGAGCGTCAGTTGCTCAGGTGCTGAACGCTGCAGAAATCACCATGGAGCATCATCTCGGGCTGACCTGCGATCCGGTTGGCGGACAGGTACAAATTCCCTGTGTCGAACGAAACGCGATTTCGTCCGTAAAAGCGATTAACGCCGCAACGATGGCGATGAGCCGTGTCAGCGAGCCATGTGTTTCGCTCGATGAGGTGATTGCTGCCATGTATGAAACGGGTAAAGACATGAGTGCGAAGTACCGTGAAACGTATCACGGCTGCCTTGGGAAAATTCAGCCAAAAAAATCGGGGAGGGCGGCATGAAATATCACACCATGAATAATGATGAAATCATCTTGTCATTATGCGCTCGCATCAGAGAAACGCGGATTTCTCTGGCGCTAACGCAGCAGCAGCTTGCTGACCGCGCACAGGTGGGCATTGCGACCATTAAACGCATTGAGAAAGGCGGCGGCCTCAATCTGGACACGCTTATCTCCCTGCTGCGGGCACTGAATAAGTTGCACCATCTGGATGCAATCTTATTCGAGTCTGAAGTGCGTAATTTTAACGAAGGTCATGAAGGCGGTGAGAGCGTGGGGCGATTACAGGTACGCCAACAGGCGGCCGATCTAAATCGTAAAGCATCCGCGCCGCAATCAGAAGAGATGAGCTACAGCGCGGCAATAGAAAACACTCTTTACTGGTGATTACTTCAGCAAATACTGGGCGTGGAAGCGCAGGTGATCCTCAATAAACGACGCAATAAAGTAATAGCTGTGGTCGTAACCAGGCTGGATGCGTAGCGTCATTGGCCATGCGGTCTGACGGGCAGTTTCGGCCAGTACCGCGGGCTGCAACTGATCGGCAAGAAACTGATCGCTGTCTCCCTGATCGATTAGCGTCGGGATCGCGTCTGCGGGTTTGCTGGCCAGCATTAACGCGCAGCTATCCCACTCTGCCCACTGTGTTTTATCTTCGCCCAGATAAGCGCTAAAAGCCTTCTCACCCCACGGAACACGACAAGGGTTTACGATCGGCGCAAAGGCGGAAACGCTGGTGTATCTCCCGGGATTTTTCAGCGCCATAATTAATGCGCCGTGGCCGCCCATGGAGTGTCCGCTGATGGCGCAGCGATCGCTGACGTTAAACTGCGACTGAATCAGTGCCGGAAGCTCATCACGCAGATAGTCATACATACGAAAATGCGTTGCCCACGGCTGCTGGGTGGCATTGAGGTAAAATCCGGCCCCTTGACCTAAATCGTAGCCATCATCGTTGGCAACCTGCTCGCCGCGCGGGCTGGTGTCCGGCATCACGAGAACAATACCCAGCTCAGCAGCAATGCGCTGCGCGCCTGCTTTGGTGGTGAAGTTTTCATCATTACAGGTCAGGCCCGACAGCCAGTACAGCACCGGAGGTGCGGCGTTATCACGGGGTGGTGGAAGAAAAATACTGAAGGTCATGGCGCAATTTAACGTGGCGGAGTCGTGACGCCAGCGTTGCTGCCAGCCTTCAAAACAGCGGTGCTCTTCAAGCATTTCCATGCGTGGCTCCTTGTTGTGTTGAACCTGAATGTGTTTGCGAACTCATCATAATACAGATTATTCATAGCACTGTGAGTAACTTTCACTTCCGCATTGAGCAAACATACTTCATCATCTATATAACTTTACATTAACACTCGACGTCACCGGGCTGAACGACAAGTGAAATCAGCAACGCTGAAAGGCTGTGCCAATTTCAATAATTATCACGGTGAATACTGGATTATGTGCGCCGCCTCACGCACAATGTTCTGGCTGTGACACAGCCTAAAAACTTTGCCCCATGCAGGGCAGAGGCGCCCCACCTGCAGGAGAAGAAGAAATGTCATCACTCAGTAAAGAAGCGGCACTGGTTCATGAAGCGCTGGTTGCGCGTGGTCTCGAAACCCCGCTGCGCCCGCCCGTGCAAGAGATGGATAACGAAACACGCAAACGTCTTATCTCTGGCCATATGACCGAGATTATGCAATTGCTCAATCTCGATTTGAGCGATGACAGTCTGATGGAAACTCCGCATCGCATTGCGAAAATGTATGTCGATGAGATTTTCTCCGGCCTCGATTACGCCAACTTCCCGAAAATCACCGTCATTGAAAACAAAATGAAGGTGGACGAGATGGTCACGGTTCGCGATATCACGCTGACCAGCACCTGCGAACACCACTTTGTCACTATCGATGGCAAAGCGACGGTGGCGTATATTCCGAAAGATTCGGTCATTGGTCTGTCGAAGATTAACCGCATTGTGCAGTTCTTTGCGCAGCGTCCGCAGGTACAGGAACGTCTGACCCAGCAAATTCTCACCGCGCTGCAAACGCTGCTCGGGACGAATAATGTGGCGGTATCGATTGATGCGGTGCATTACTGTGTGAAAGCGCGCGGCATTCGCGATGCGACCAGTGCGACCACCACCACTTCTCTTGGCGGATTGTTTAAGTCCAGCCAGAACACGCGTCAGGAATTTCTGCGCGCAGTACGTCATCACAACTGATTAGGACAGGAACCATGGAGCGTAATGTCACGCTGGATTTTATTCGTGGCGTTGCCATTCTTGGTATCCTGCTTCTCAATATTAGCGCCTTTGGCTTGCCGAAGGCGGCATATCTCAACCCCGCCTGGTATGGCGACATTACCTTATCTGACGCCTGGACCTGGGCGCTGCTCGATCTCTTCGCGCAGGTAAAATTCCTCACGCTGTTTGCTCTGCTGTTTGGTGCTGGTCTGCAAATGCTGCTCCCGCGTGGTAAACGCTGGATCCAGTCGCGGCTTACGTTGCTGGTGCTATTGGGATTCCTTCACGGTTTACTCTTCTGGGATGGCGATATCCTGCTGGCATATGGCTTGATCGGCCTGATTTGCTGGCGGCTGATCCGGGATGCGCCGTCGGTGAAAAGCTTGTTTAACACCGGCGTGGTGCTTTATTTGGCGGGCGTTGGTGTATTACTGCTGTTGGGTGTGATCTCCGGGAGCGAAACCAGCCGGGCCTGGACGCCGGATGCTTCAGCGCTGCTGTATGAAAAATACTGGAAAGTGAACGGCGGAATGGAAGCAATCAGCAATCGCGTGGATATGATGTCCAATAGCTTGCTGGCGTTAGGCGCGCAATATGGCTGGCAACTGGCGGGGATGATGCTGCTCGGCGCGGCATTAATGCGTAGCGGCTGGCTAAAAGGGCAGTACAGTTTGCAGCATTATCGACGCACTGGCGTTCTGCTGGTTATTATCGGCATGGCGATTAACCTGCCTGCTATCATCGCTCAGTGGCATCTGGACTGGGCCTACCGCTGGTGTGCCTTCCTGTTACAAGCCCCGCGAGAGCTGGGGGCGCCTTTGCAAACCATTGGTTATGCTGCGCTGATGTTTGGTTTCTGGCCACAGCTTAGTCGCTTCAAATGGGTCATTGCTATCGCCTGTGTGGGGCGCATGGCATTAACCAACTATCTGTTACAAACCTTAATCTGCACCACGTTGTTTTATCAGGCCGGTTTATTTATGAAATTTGACCGGCTGGAGCTGCTGTTTTTCGTCATCCCTGTCTGGGCGATTAACTTACTTTTCTCTGTCATATGGCTGCGTTTCTACCGGCAGGGCCCGGTGGAATGGCTGTGGCGTCAATTAACCCTGCGTGCTGCGGGGACATCATTACCGCGAACATCCAGATAACGATCTGGATCACATTCATTAACAAAATGGATGTAAGCGCTTTCATTCCTGTGACATCACTCACGCAGTCCGTTTCATTGTGCTGACAAAATACCCAGCCTGGGGTGTCTGCGGGCAGCCGCAATCTAAAACAGGGCAGTGAATATGGTAACCATTCGTGATGTGGCACGGCAGTCTGGCGTTTCTGTAGCGACCGTTTCCCGCGTACTGAACAACAGTGCGCTGGTGAGTCCCGATACGCGTGAAGCGGTAATGAAAGCAGTCACTCAGCTTGGCTATCGACCTAATGCCAACGCACAAGCACTGGCGACGCAGGTAAGCGACACGATTGGTGTTGTCGTCATGGATGTATCAGATGCGTTTTTTGGCGCGCTGGTAAAAGCCGTGGATATGGTTGCCCAGCAGCATCAGAAGTATGTCCTGATTGGCAACAGCTACCATGAGGCGGAAAAAGAACGTCATGCCATTGAGGTGTTGATTCGCCAACGCTGTAACGCGCTGATTGTACACTCTAAAGCGCTGAGCGATCGGGAACTGGCCGAGTTTATGGATCAAATCCCCGGCATGGTACTGATCAACCGCCTTGTTCCTGGCTACGCCCACCGTTGCGTCTGCCTGGATAACATCAGCGGTGCCAAAATGGCTACCCGAATGCTGCTAAATAATGGTCATCAACGCATCGGTTATCTGGCATCAAGCCACCGCATTGAAGATGACGCCATGCGCAAAGAAGGATGGTTAACTGCCCTGAAAGAGCAAGGGATTGTTGCGGCAGAAAGCTGGGTCGGCACCGGTTCGCCCGATATGCAGGGCGGAGAGTCCGCGATGGTGGAATTGCTGGGGCGTAACTTACAACTGACGGCGGTCTTCGCTTATAACGACAATATGGCAGCAGGCGCACTGACCGCGCTAAAAGATAACGGCATCGCTATTCCATTACACCTTTCTATCATTGGCTTCGATGATATTCCCATCGCACGTTACACCGATCCGCAGCTAACCACTGTGCGCTATCCCATTGCCTCAATGGCAAAAATGGCGACGGAGCTTGCGCTACAGGGGGCGGCTGGCACGTTGGATCCGCAGGCGTCGCATTGTTTTATGCCAACGCTGGTGCGTCGTCATTCAGTAGCGCTGCGGCAGAATGCGGCACCGATCACTAACTCATAACGTTGCGCGATGTAACCGCTTTCAATATGTGAGTAAATTCACAGTATATTAACAATGCGATAGCTATGATGACACTGTTTGTTGCGCTGTAACTACTATGTAACGGTGAATAATCACTTTCATCGAGGTATAGGTGCCTTAAACAAAAATTAAAGCCTGTTTTTGGAGCGTTGCCAGACACGGAAGAAATATTTTTTAAAAGTGAGTTTCGGCGTTCAGTAACACTTCAGTAACGTTCTGCCTGCCGAGCATTTATCTCAAGTACTACCCTGCATAATAAAACCGGAGATACCATGAATAAGAAGGTGTTGACCCTGTCTGCTGTAATGGCAAGCATGTTATTCGGCGCGGCTGCGCACGCTGCTGATACCCGCATTGGTGTGACTATCTATAAGTATGACGATAACTTTATGTCTGTAGTACGTAAGGCTATTGAAAAAGATGCCAAAGCGGCACCAGATGTACAGCTGCTGATGAACGACTCGCAGAACGACCAGTCCAAACAAAACGATCAGATCGACGTGCTGCTGGCAAAAGGCGTTAAAGCACTGGCGATTAACCTGGTTGACCCGGCAGCTGCTGGCACGGTCATTGAAAAAGCACGCGGACAGAACGTACCGATCGTATTCTTCAACAAAGAACCTTCTCGTAAAGCGCTGGACAGCTATGACAAAGCGTATTACGTCGGTACCGACTCTAAAGAGTCCGGCATTATTCAGGGTGATTTGATTGCCAAACACTGGGCAGCTAACCCGAACTGGGACCTGAACAAAGACGGCAAAATTCAGTTTGTTCTGCTGAAAGGCGAACCGGGACACCCGGATGCTGAAGCACGTACCACTTACGTGATTAAAGAGCTGAACGACAAAGGCATTAAAACTGAGCAGCTGCAGTTAGATACTGCAATGTGGGATACCGCTCAGGCGAAAGATAAGATGGATGCGTGGATGTCTGGTCCAAACGCGAACAAAATTGAAGTGGTTATCGCTAACAACGATGCGATGGCAATGGGTGCAGTTGAAGCGCTGAAAGCGCACAACAAAACCAGCGTACCAGTATTTGGTGTGGATGCGCTGCCTGAAGCGCTGGCTCTGGTGAAATCTGGCGCCATGGCCGGTACCGTCCTGAACGATGCCAACAACCAGGCGAAAGCCACCTTCGATCTGGCGAAAAACCTGGCTGACGGCAAAGGTGCGGCAGATGGCACTAACTGGAAAATTGAGAACAAGATTGTTCGCGTTCCGTACGTAGGTGTCGATAAAGATAATCTGGCAGAGTTCACCAACAAATAAATACTCCGTATGTGGGCGCAATTTCATTGCGCCCTTAATAACGCACTCTGCAAGGCCAACAAGGTATAATTATGGTCAGCACACATACTCAGTCGTCAGGCGAATACTTGTTGGAAATGACCGGCATCAACAAGTCCTTCCCCGGCGTTAAGGCGCTTGATAATGTCAATTTAAAAGTCCGCCCGCATTCTATTCACGCCCTCATGGGAGAGAATGGCGCGGGGAAATCAACATTATTGAAATGTCTTTTCGGCATCTATCAAAAAGATTCCGGCAGTATTTTATTTCAGGGTAAAGAAATCGATTTTCATTCTGCGAAAGAAGCGCTTGAAAATGGTATTTCGATGGTACACCAGGAATTAAACCTGGTATTACAACGTTCTGTAATGGACAACATGTGGCTGGGACGCTATCCCACCAAAGGCATGTTTGTCGATCAGGAAAAAATGTACCGCGATACCAAAGCGATATTTGATGAACTGGATATTGATATCGATCCGCGTGCGCGTGTCGGCACATTATCCGTTTCACAAATGCAGATGATTGAAATTGCGAAAGCATTCTCCTATGACGCCAAAATCGTCATCATGGATGAGCCAACTTCATCGTTAACCGAAAAAGAAGTTAACCATCTGTTCACCATCATCCGTAAGCTGAAAGAGCGTGGATGCGGTATTGTTTATATCTCTCACAAAATGGAAGAAATCTTCCAGCTGTGCGATGAAATTACCGTTCTGCGCGATGGCCAGTGGATTGCGACCCAGCCGCTGGAAGGGCTGGATATGGATAAGATCATCGCCATGATGGTCGGACGTTCACTGAACCAACGTTTTCCGGATAAAGAAAACAAACCTGGTGAAGTCATTCTGCAAGTGCGTAACCTGACCTCGCTGCGCCAGCCGTCGATTCGTGATATCTCGTTTGATTTGCACAAAGGGGAGATTCTTGGGATTGCAGGTCTGGTAGGCGCAAAACGCACGGATATCGTTGAAACGCTTTTTGGTATTCGTGAGAAATCATCAGGTACGATTACGCTACACGGCAAAAAAATTAATAACCACAGTGCAAATGAAGCCATCAACCATGGTTTTGCACTGGTCACGGAAGAGCGCCGCTCAACCGGTATTTATGCGTATCTGGACATTGGTTTTAACTCGTTAATCTCCAATATCCAAAACTATAAAAACAAAGTTGGTCTGTTGGATAATTCCCGCATGAAGAGTGATACCCAGTGGGTAATTGACTCTATGAGGGTAAAAACGCCGGGTCATCGTACACAAATCGGTTCACTTTCTGGCGGTAATCAGCAAAAAGTGGTTATTGGTCGTTGGTTATTAACCCAGCCAGAAATTCTGATGCTGGATGAACCGACGCGCGGAATCGATGTTGGTGCGAAATTTGAAATTTATCAGTTGATTGCCGAACTCGCGAAAAAGGATAAGGGGATTATTATTATTTCCTCTGAAATGCCGGAGCTGCTGGGTATTACCGATCGTATTCTGGTGATGAGCAATGGTCTCGTTGCTGGAATTGTTGACACTAAAACAACAACGCAAAACGAAATCCTCCGTCTTGCGTCTTTGCACCTTTAAGATTAGGGGCTCCTCATGAGTGCGTTAAATAAGAAAAGTTTTCTTACTTACCTGAAAGAAGGCGGAATTTACGTTGTTCTTTTGGTTTTGCTGGCGATTATTATTTTCCAGGATCCCACTTTCTTAAGCTTACTGAACCTGAGTAATATTCTCACGCAATCCTCGGTGCGTATTATTATCGCATTGGGTGTGGCTGGACTGATTGTTACCCAAGGGACCGACCTATCGGCGGGGCGTCAGGTTGGCCTGGCGGCAGTGGTGGCGGCAACTCTGTTGCAGTCGATGGAGAATGCCAACAAGGTGTTCCCGGAAATGGCGACGATGCCGATCATTGTAGTGGTGCTGATTGTCTGCGTGATTGGCGCCATTATCGGTCTGGTGAACGGTATTATCATTGCTTATCTGAACGTAACGCCGTTTATTACCACACTGGGTACGATGATTATCGTTTACGGGATCAACTCCCTGTACTACGACTTCGTCGGCGCATCGCCAATTTCTGGCTTTGACAGTGGATTCTCAACCTTTGCGCAGGGCTTTATTGCACTGGGCAGTTTCCGACTCTCCTACATCACTTTCTATGCGCTGATTGCGGTGGCTTTTGTGTGGGTGCTGTGGAACAAGACCCGCTTCGGTAAAAACATTTTCGCCATCGGCGGAAACCCGGAAGCTGCGAAAGTGTCCGGTGTAAACGTTGCGCTGAACCTGCTGATTATCTATGCGTTGTCTGGCGTGTTCTATGCCTTCGGTGGTTTGCTGGAAGCAGGGCGTATCGGCTCAGCGACCAACAACCTCGGCTTTATGTATGAGCTGGATGCGATTGCGGCGTGCGTGGTTGGCGGCGTGTCGTTCAGCGGCGGGGTAGGTACCGTGTTTGGCGTAGTGACCGGTGTGATCATCTTCACCGTCATCAACTACGGTTTGACCTACATCGGCGTGAACCCTTACTGGCAGTATATTATCAAAGGCGGCATTATCATCTTCGCGGTCGCGCTGGACTCACTGAAGTACGCGCGTAAGAAGTAATCTGGGAAGAGAAAAATAAAACCGGTGCAGAGGCTTTCTGCATCGGTTTTTTATTTGATAAAGAGTAACCAGATACCAGTGAACAGTGCACCAATGGCCATACCGAAATAAACGATGATATAGCTCCAGTAAGTGCTGGGTTCTTTAGCGCGAGAAATGATCATTGGCGTCTGCGAACCTTTCACTGTTTTCTCGACGATACCGGAACGCAGTCCCTTCAGGCCTTCTCTGCACGTCCAGAGAACAATCATCAGTACGCCAATAACGATAAAGATCGTTTTTCCTTCCATGCTTATTTTCCTTGTTTCTTTTGTAATTCGAGTAATTGTTCAGGCGTGACCGCCGGATACCCCTGCGCATCGTCCGGTACCTGATGCATGGTAGGGATGGGCACCAGTGGGCCTAAAAAACGGGGCTCACGTTTGAAAATGTAGAGATCGGCGAGTGCGCCAAAACGGGCACCAAATTCACGTACCCGCACGGTGAGCATATCTTTTGGCGAAGGCACCGCATAGCACTGAGCCTGAATGCCCATATGCAGCGCAATAAACAAGGCGCGCTCACAGTGGAATCGTTGAGTAATAATGATGAAATCGTTGGTGTCGAATACTTTACGCGTACGCACGATGGAGTCGAGCGTGCGGAATCCGGCGTAATCAAGCACGATGTCAGCGGGATCGACGCCTGCAGCAATCAGATCCTTACGCATCGTCATGGGTTCGTTGTAGCTTTGCTGGGCATTGTCGCCGCTTAACAGCAGATAGTTTACCTTCCCGCTGTTATAGGCGTTCAATGCGCCCTGAATGCGGTAGCGGTAATACTGATTGATGACGCCGGTGCGGTAATACTTTGCCGTGCCCAGAACCACACCGACCTGGCGGTAGGGTAAATCCTGCAGTTCGTCGTAAATGTAGGGAGCAGTCTTCCAGCTCATCCAGCGATCGAGTCCAAGCACAGTCAAAAGCAGCAAGCCTAACAGGACTAACAGGCTGTAAAACACGCGCTTTAACATGCAGAAAACTCGTTATTTGGATGGAATTTCAATCAGGCTACTGTACCGGAAGACGTAGCGCAAGAAACAGCAGTCTGATTGAGGGGATTTTAGGCATTCTGCATAGTGCCGGATAGCGGTGTAAACACCTTATCCGGCCTACGAACCGGCGTTATTGAGTCGATTAACCCAGGAGAACGCGCTCAATATTATTGCAGCCCAGTGCTTTCAGCGTGGCGGAGGTCGCATCCCACTGAATCAACGGCGCGTCGGCTTTTTCAGCCAGCACGGCGCGTTGGATATCTGGATAATCATAACCGTTCAGATTCAACAGGTTTAACGCGCCTTGCAGCGGTGGCAGGGTCGGGTTAAAGGCGGCATTTTCAGCATAGCTGCCGCTAAAAATACGGCCATCTTTACACTCGAGCGCCACGCCGCTTGGGGATTTGCTGTACGGCATATGACATCTGTTGGCAGCAGTGATTGCCGCTTGGGTCAACGCATCGCCCTGCAGCGCGAAGCCGTGATCCTGATCGTCCATCAGCAGCGTTTTAATCTCCAGATCTTTCGGGCCGAAGGCATCTGGCAGGTAATCACGCAGCATGTGTGGCGCACGTCCCGGCAGATGAATCCGTAAATCCAGTCCGCTGTTCAGTTCGTTCATAAACTGGCGACAGTGGCCGCACGGCGTGTAGTTGACGGTGATGGCGGCGAGCCCTTTTTCACCGCGCAGCCAGGCGTGGCTGATAGCGCTTTGCTCGGCATGAACAGTTTGCTGCATGGTCGCGCCCAGGAACTCCATGTTCCCACCGAAGTACCAGTTGCCGCTGATGCCGCGAGAAATTGCCCCAACGTTGAAGTTGGACAGCGGAGTACGTGCGCAGGCCGCAGCCAGCGGCAGCAGAGCGAATGCCAGCGCGTCTTCGTCCAGTCCCGATTCGCGTTTCAGCAAAGAGACCTGCTCAGCAGTCAGCATGGCGGGGAAATGTGCATCCGCCAGAACAGGGGCCAGGGCTGATTGCAAGTTATCCGCGAGTTGGGCAAAAGCAGTTTGAAAACGTGGATGCATGGCGATGCCTCATAACAATGTAATGGAATCGTAGTTTACGGGCCTGCTATGGCTTTATATGTGATCCAAATCTCATTGTGTATGCAACTTATGAAACTTAAATGAAAAATGTGCAACGCATCGCAAATAAATAGCTAAAAAATGAAGATTAACCCACCACTGCCAGAATAATCGGGAACAGGAACGGGGCTACCAGCGAGGTAATAATGCCGCAAATGACCAGCGCCAGTGAGCTAAACGCACCTTCCTGATAGTCCAGTTCCGCACAGCGTGCGGTGCCCAGGGCGTGCGACGCGGTGCCCATTGCCAGCCCACGAGCGGCCTTAGTGCGAATACGCATGGCATTGAGTAACGTATGTCCAAATACCGCCCCGAGAATGCCGACAAAAATGACGCATACGGCGCTGATCGCCGGAATGCCGCCAATACTGCCTCCCACGGCCATAGCGATAGGCGTGGTGACCGATTTTGGCATGATAGACGCGGCAATTTGCGGCGATGCGCCCATCAACAAGGCGATTGTTGTACCTGTAACCATCGCCACAACGCTCCCGGCAAAACAGATAGCAATGATTGATTTCCAGCGGGCGCGAATCTGGTGCAACTGTTCGTATAACGGATAGGCCAGCGCGACCACGGCAGGCTGCAGCAAATCGTTCAGCACTTCGCTGCCTTTGAAATAGTGATCGTAGGGAATACCTGTCAGCAGCAGAATGGGAATAATTACCACCATGGCGACCAGCAGAGGGTTCAGCAAAGGCATTTTAAAGCGAGCTGCCAGCTTACGTGCGCCAAAAAATACCGCCAGCGTAAGAGGTAATGACCACCAGATATACGACATCATTTTTTTGCTTTAGCCTCTTTTTGCCCAACGATTTTGCGCTCACCGTGCACAATGTGCGAGCTCCAGCTCACCACCAGGAAAACGACCAGCGTACTGATGGTACAAGACACTACCACCGGACCAAATTGCGCGCGCAGCAGGTCAAAGTACTGCATGATCCCCACGCCAATCGGGACAAACAACAGGGCCATATAGCGAATCAGCACGTAGCAGCCGGGGTTAACCCATTTTGCCGGTAACACCTGCAAAGCCAGTAAAACAAACAGAATCAGCATGCCGATAATGCTGCCCGGAATGGTGATAGGGAGTAGCGATGCAAGAAAAATACCTGCATAGAGGCAGGCATAAATCAGGACGAATGCGCGCAAATATTGCCAGATAACGTTCAGTGCTTTGCTCATAGTTGAAACCCTTGACGAGACTCATTCATCATACAATTAAACTTAAAAACGTGCTACCGATCACATCATGAATTCTAAGCATAGAGGAAATAGATATCTGGAACATCGGGCGATGGCCCTAACTCTCCGCGCTAAACTTGTGCCAGGTAGAACAGAAAACGATTCAGGGCGGTAGTAGGCGTTTCGTTGTTGCGCCAGAATACGCCGACGCTGCCTTTTTGTTCAATCTTCGGCAGATTCAGGATAACCAGTTGTCCCTGGGCGGCATACCGTTGTGCCAGCCGTAGAGAAAGAATAGAGATCATGTCGCTACTTTGCAGCAGGTTGGTACTGACGTTGATTGATGCCGATTCAATGATGTTTTCCGGCAACATTACGCCGTTATCAACCAGCGCGTTATCAATGCTTATCCGGATAGGGGTTCCTGTCGGCCAGACAATCCAGCGCCAGTTAGCCAGATCGTGCCAGGTGAGCAGGGGATATTTTGCCAAGGGATGATCGGGGCGGGCGACGAAACAGACCGGCTCGGTATACAGCACTTGATAATTGAGCGGCAACTGAAGCGCCCGACCGCCGACCCGACCGACGACGACATCCACCGAACCCGCGAGCAGATCGTGCAGCAGCGGGGTCATCACTTTCTCTTCAATATTTAGATGCAGGGTTGGCAGTTCTGTGAGCAAACCCAGTATTGCCTGTGAAACACAGTCGGTCGCTACCGGCGAGCAGCCAATCTTCAGACTCCCTACAAGGCCGCCTTGCTTAAAACGGGCGATTTCATACTGCGAACGCTCCATATCATTGATCAGGCGTTGGGCATGTTGCAGTAGCAACTTGCCGCCTTCGGAAGGGCGCAAGCCTTTACTGTGACGTTCAAAGAGCGTGATGCCAATCTCATCTTCGAGCTGTGATAACCATTTCGACAACGCGGGCTGGGTGATATTCATCATCCGGGCGACGTGCGTCAGATTTCCCTGTTCGCCCAGCGCGATAAGCGTTTGCAGGTGTTGCAACTTCAGTTTCTGCGCCCAGTTTGCCATTTGCTATAACCTCCAGGTTATGCCTCTGCATGAAAAGCCATTGTACATTTCATCTCCAAACATACAAAGTCGCAACATACCTAAAACAAAACAGACATCTACTCTACCTGCACTGAGGCATTCACTATGACTCAACAACGTGATCTACAAGCACTGATCGATTCCGCCCCCGTCGGTAAGACCCAGTGGCGCGTTATTATCTGCTGTTTTCTGGTTGTCATGCTTGACGGATTTGATACCGCGGCGATTGGTTTTATCGCACCCGACATTCGCACTCACTGGCAGCTGACTGCCGGCGATCTGGCACCGCTGTTTGGCGCTGGTCTGCTGGGGCTGACCGCTGGCGCGCTGCTCTGTGGCCCGCTGTCCGACCGTTTTGGCCGCAAACGAGTGATAGAACTCTGCGTGGCGCTGTTCGGTGCGCTTAGTCTAATTTCGGCTTTTTCACCCGATCTGCAAACGCTGGTTATTTTGCGCTTTCTTACCGGCTTAGGGCTGGGCGGCGCGATGCCGAATACCATTACTATGACTTCGGAATACCTGCCCGCGCGTCGGCGTGGCGCACTGGTCACCATGATGTTCTGTGGCTTTACTCTGGGATCGGCAATGGGCGGTATCGTCAGCGCACAGCTGGTGCCGGTGATTGGTTGGCACGGCATTCTGGTGCTGGGAGGCGTTCTGCCGCTAATGCTGTTTGTTGCTCTGCTGTTTGCGCTACCGGAATCCCCGCGCTGGCAGGTTCGTCGTCAACTGCCGCAAAACGTGATTGCCAGAACCGTTAGCGCCATCACCCGGGAATGTTATGACAATACCCATTTTTATCTCAACGAAGGTGCCGCGATAGCTAAAGGCAGCATTCGCCAGCTGTTCGTTGGGCGGCAGCTGCCTATTACTCTGATGCTATGGGTAGTGTTCTTTATGAGCCTGCTGATTATTTATCTGCTCTCTAGCTGGATGCCAACGCTGCTTAACCATCGTGGAATTGATCTGCAGCATGCCTCCTGGGTAACTGCCGCCTTCCAGATTGGAGGAACGCTGGGGGCACTGGCGCTGGGCGTGCTGATGGACAAATACAATCCTTTCCGCGTGCTGGCCGTGAGTTATGCGCTGGGCGCAGTGTGCATCGTCATGATTGGCCTGAGCGAAAACGGTCTGTGGCTGATGGCACTGGCTATTTTTGGCACCGGCATCGGCATCAGCGGTTCTCAGGTTGGTCTTAATGCGTTAACCGCTACGCTTTATCCGACACAAAGCCGGGCGACGGGCGTCAGCTGGTCTAATGCAGTGGGGCGCTGCGGCGCGATTGTCGGCTCGCTTTCCGGCGGGGTGATGATGGCGATGAATTTCTCATTCGATAACCTGTTTTTCATTATTGCCGTCCCGGCGGCCATCAGCGCGGTAATGCTTACGCTGCTGACGGTTGTTATCCGCCAGTCGGCCTCTGTCTCAAATACTCTGCCACGCGCAGGTGTTGTGAATGAATAAGGAGAATCCCTATGTCTGAACTGAATCAGGACGTTAAGAACAGCCGTCAGCAGTTTTACCAGCATATTTCCGGGCAGAATCTGACCCCGCTGTGGGAGTCGCTGCACCGCCTGGTGCCGCCAACACCGAACGCACATTGCGCGTCTGCGTACTGGAACTATCAGGAGATCCGCCCGCTGCTGCTGGAAAGTGGCGATCTGATTGGCGCGAAAGAGGCGATTCGCCGCGTGCTGGTGCTGGAAAACCCAATGCTGCGTGGACAGTCTTCAATCACCCCAACGCTGTACGCGGGATTGCAGTTAATTATGCCGGGCGAGGTTGCGCCGAGTCATCGTCATAATCAGTCTGCACTGCGCTTTATTGTCGAAGGGAAAGGAGCATTTACCGCCGTGGACGGTGAGCGCACCCAAATGCATGAAGGCGATTTTATTCTGACGCCGCAGTGGCGCTGGCACGATCACGGCAACCCGGGCAGTGAACCGGTGGTGTGGCTGGACGGTCTGGACCTGCCGTTGGTGAACCTGCTGGGCTGTGGCTTTGCGGAAGACTACCCGGAAGATCAGCAGCCGGTCACGCGCAAGGAAGGGGATTACTTACCGCGCTACGCGGCCAATATGCTGCCGCTGCGTCATCAGAAAGGTAACTCATCGCCTATTTTTAACTATCGCTACGATCGCAGCCGTGAAGCACTGCATGACCTGACCCGCATGGGCGACGCCGATGAGTGGGACGGTTACAAGATGCGTTACGTTAACCCGGTAACCGGCGGTTATCCCATGCCTTCGATGGGAACCTTCCTGCAACTGTTGCCGCAGGGCTTTTCCTCACGGATGGCGCGTACCACCGACAGCACTATCTACCACGTGGTGGAAGGATGTGGGCAGGTCACCATTGGTAACGAGACCTTCAACTTTTCGCCAAAAGATATCTTTGTGGTGCCAACCTGGCACGGCGTGTCGTTCCAGACCCACGAAGATACCGTCTTATTCAGTTTTTCGGACAGACCGGTTCAGGAAGCACTGGGGTTGTTCCGCGAAGCACGCTATTAATTTGGGAGAGAGAAAATGACGCAATACGTATTTGAACCACAAGCGCCTGTTACCGTTCCGGTTGTTGGCTGTGATGAACAATTTCCTGTGCGCCGTGTTTACTGTGTGGGCCGTAACTATGCCGCTCATGCCCGTGAAATGGGCTTTGATCCGGATCGCGAACCGCCGTTCTTTTTCTGTAAACCTGCCGATGCGGTAGTCCCGGTGGCGGCTGGTCAGATCCTCGAACTGCCGTACCCATCGCAAACCGATAACTATCACTATGAGATAGAGCTGGTGGTGGCGATTGGCAAAAAGGGCAGTGATATTCCGCTGGAAAAAGCGCACGAATATATCTGGGGCTATGCCACCGGTCTGGATATGACCCGCCGTGACCGGCAGATGGAGATGCGCCAGATGGGGCGTCCGTGGGAAATTGGCAAAGCGTTTGATCTCTCCGCGCCCATCGCGCCGCTGCATAAAGCCAGCGAAAGTGTGGATGTTAACCATGCGCCAATCTGGTTGCAGGTCAACGGCGACGATCATCAGCGTAGCGATATTCGCCACCTCATCTGGTCTGTGAATGAAACCATCAGCTATCTGTCTGGTTTCTTCGAACTGCAGCCGGGCGATCTGATCTACACCGGTACCCCAGAAGGCGTGGGGGCGGTAGTGAAAGGGGATGTGATCACCGGAAACGTAGACGGTTTAACCCCCATCGCCGTGAAGATTATCTGAGGTGGATGATGAAGCTGTACAGTTTCTTTAATAGCTCGGCGTCATATCGGGTGCGCATTGCGCTGGCGCTGAAGGGGCTGGATTACCAGACGGTGGGCGTCAACATTCGCATCGGTCAGCAGAACGAACTGGCCTACCGACGGATGAACCCGGTGGGACTGGTGCCGACTCTGGTGACCGATGACGGAGAATCACTTGGGCAGTCGCTGGCAATAATTGACTGGCTGGATGGCCACTTTCCGCAAACGCCACTGCTGCCTGCCGACTTCCCGGTGCGCAGTAAGGTGCTGGAAATTGTCTATGCCATCGCCTGTGATATCCACCCGGTGAATAACATGCGGGTACTGCGCTACCTGAGCGAAGAGTTAAAGGTCAGTGAAGAAGATAAAAAACGCTGGTATGCACATTGGATCCAGCAAGGGTTAAGCGCGGTGGAACAGATGCTGCGCCAGAGTCATTCGGGGAAGTTCTGCGTGGGTGATGCGCCGACGCTGGCGGATTGCTGTCTGATCCCACAGTGGGCGAACGCGTTACGTATGGGTTGCGATCTGAGCGGATATCCGCGCTGTAAGGCGGTATATGATGCCTGTACTCAGCTTCCGGCGTTTATCGCCGCCGCGCCCGAGAATCAACAAGATAAAATTCCAGCCTGATAAGGAGAACGACAATGGCTAAAGTGACACGCGCAATTATCGTGGGTGGCGGGATTGGCGGCGCGGCGACCGCGCTATCGCTGGCTCGTCAGGGCATTAAAGTGATGTTGCTGGAGAAAGCGCACGAGATTGGTGAAATTGGCGCGGGTATTCAGCTCGGGCCGAATGCATTCTCTGCTCTGGACAGCCTTGGCGTGGGGGAAGTCGCCCGTCAGCGCGCCGTTTTCACCGACCACATTACGATGATGGATGCGGTAAACGCAAAAGAGGTGGTCCGCATTGAAACCGGCCAGGCGTTCCGCGATCACTTTGGCGGTCCTTATGCGGTTATCCATCGGGTTGATATTCATGCTTCTGTGTGGGAAGCGGCGCTGGTGCATCCTAACGTTGAGTATCGCACTTCAACTAACGTGGTTGATATTCGCCAGACCGAGAATGACGTGACGGTATTTGATGAGCACGGCAACAGCTGGACGGCGGATATTTTGGTGGGCTGTGACGGTGTAAAATCGGTCGTTCGTCAGTCTCTGATTGGCGATGCGCCACGGGTTACCGGACACGTGGTCTATCGCGCCGTGATTGATTGCGATGATATGCCGGAAGATTTACGCATTAACGCACCGGTGCTGTGGGCCGGACCACACTGTCACCTGGTGCACTATCCACTGCGCGGCGGTAAGCAATATAACCTGGTGGTGACCTTCCACAGTCGTCAGCAGGAAGAGTGGGGCGTGAAGGATGGCAGCAAAGAGGAAGTGCTCTCCTATTTTGCGGGTATTCATCCGCGCCCGCGTCAGATGCTGGATAAACCGACGTCATGGCGGCGCTGGTCCACCGCCGACCGCGAGCCGGTAGAAAAATGGGGAACCGACCGCATCACGCTGGTGGGGGATGCCGCGCACCCGGTGGCGCAATATATGGCGCAGGGTGCCTGTATGGCGTTGGAAGACGCTGTAACGCTCGGTAAAGCGCTACAGCAGTGTGATGGCGATGCGGCTGATGCCTTTGCGCTGTATGAGTCGGTGCGTATTCCGCGTACCGCACGCATCGTCTGGTCAACGCGTGAAATGGGCCGTGTCTACCACGCCGCAGGCGTCGAGCGGCAGGTGCGTAATCTGCTGTGGAAAGACAAATCGCAGGCGGAGTTTTATCGCGGTATGGAATGGCTGTACGGTTGGAAAGAAGATAACTGCCTGTTGCCGCGCTGAGCCTCTTTAATCTCCCGAACGGAGGCGCTACCATAGCGCCTCTTTTTTTGCGGGTGACGATATGCGTGTTTTACTGGCGCCGATGGAAGGCGTGCTCGACTCACTGGTGCGCGAGCTGCTGACTGAAGTGAATGATTACGATCTGTGCATCACCGAGTTTGTGCGCGTGGTGGATCAGCTCCTGCCGGCAAAAGTATTTCATCGACTCTGCCCGGAACTCCATAACAACAGCCGGACGCCATCCGGCACGTTGGTTCGCATTCAGCTGTTAGGACAGTATCCGCAGTGGCTGGCGGAGAATGCCGCACGAGCGGTAGAACTGGGCTCGTACGGTGTCGATCTAAACTGTGGCTGTCCATCGAAGCTGGTGAATGGTAGCGGCGGTGGCGCAACATTATTGAAAGATCCTGAGCTTATCTACCGGGGCGCAAAAGCTATGCGCGAGGCGGTCCCGGCTCATCTTCCGGTGACAGTGAAAGTTCGTCTGGGCTGGGACAACAGCGACCGGCAGTTTGAAATTGCCGATGCCGTCCAGCAGGCTGGTGCCAGCGAACTGGCGGTGCATGGCCGAACCAAAGAGCAGGGCTACAAGGCGGAACATATCAACTGGCAGGCGATTGGCGAGATCCGCCAGCGGCTGACCATTCCGGTTATTGCGAATGGCGAAATCTGGGACTGGCAGAGCGCCCAGGATTGTATGGCCATCAGCGGATGCGATGCGGTGATGATCGGACGTGGCGCATTAAATATTCCGAACCTGAGCCGCGTGGTGAAATACAACGAGCCGCGTATGCCGTGGCCTGAAGTCGTGACGCTGTTGCAAAAATATACCCGCCTTGAAAAGCAGGGGGACACCGGGCTGTATCATGTAGCGCGGATTAAGCAGTGGTTAGGGTATTTGCGCAAAGAATATTCAGAGGCAACAGAACTGTTTCAGGAAATTCGAGCGTTAAATAATTCGCCGGATATCGCACGTGCGATTCAGGCTATCGAGATTACTGCCTGAACTCAGCTCCAGTAGGCCGGATATGGCGTTTACGCCGCCATCCGGCATCAGAGAGAATAATAGCCTGAGATTTCTGCTATCAGGCCTGGGCGAAATGACGACATCAGAAAATCATCTTAAACACGCCTGTTACCACCAATAGCCCAATCAGAAAAATAATCAGAATTACCCACAGCAGAATTTTCATTAACTTTCCTTTTTTTGGTAAGTTCAGATTGAGTATAGGAAAGTATCAATCATTCTGCCTGGAGGCGTTGTTATGCAGGTTTACGTGCGCTGAGCAGAAACACCATCGGCCGCTCTTTTTCTTCATCTAAAGCCGGGTTTTCAGCAATCTGTTGCGCGGACGGTCCCCATTCATCGACACAGACGATCTCGAATCCGGCGGCAATCAGCGCATTAATCCAGGTCGCCAGCTTACGGTGCTGTTTTTTGACGCCTTCAGCAAACCAGTTACTGATGCGCTCACCTTCCTGCTGATAATGATTAACCGGCCAGGACAGCTGCCCGGTTTTATCTTTTATCCAGCCCTGATTAAGCGGTGCGGTATAAATTGGATGCTCGGCAGAGAAAACTAACATACCGCCTGGTGTTAATGACTGGTAAATGGTTACGAATAATCGTTCTATATCGTGCAAATAGTGCAGGGCAAGCGAGCTATAAACCAGGTCAAAAGAATTTGGGGACAGGGTTAGCGTTTCGAGATCTTCACGCTGATAAACGATGCCATTACCCTGCGTCATACTGTGTGCCTGGGTTAACATTTTTTGTGAAATATCCAGTCCCATTACGCTGGCTGCCTGATTATCGCGCGCGTAGCGGCAAAACCAACCATATCCACAGCCCAAATCAAGAATGTTTTTGCCTTGAAGAGAGGGGAGCATCGCTTGTATTGTCGGCCATTCTGGCGCGCCGTCGAGTCCCTTTACTGAACGATCCAGCGTGGCATATCCGGCAAAGAACTCAGGATCGTCATAGATATTCTGTGACATAACATCTCCATCCATTAATTATTAAAATTATTTAATCTATATTATTCACTAGGTGTATATTTTGCTGATTATATATTTTTATTGCCAAAGATGTATTGCCACGCGTAACTAAAAAAGCAACAGCGACAAGTCGTAATCTCTGCACATCTTTTCTTACCTGTATATCTCCATGAATCGTAATTCTGTGTTTGTCACGACGGCATTGTTGCCGCTTTTTGTTCTGATGTCTGGCTGCGCGCCGATGCATGATGACCGTCAGTCTCTGTCACAGCAGACGCCTGCCGCAAATGTCGATACCACATTGCCTGCCGCGTTAAAAAATGGCTGGCCGGACAGCCAGTGGTGGAAGGCATATCACGACCCCCAGCTTAATGCGTTGATTGACAGCACGTTGCGAAATTCTCCTGATATGCAGGTCGCGGAACAGCGCATTCAACTGGCGGAGGCGCAGGCTAAGGCCGTGGAAGCGCAAGATGGCCCGGAGATCGACTTCTCCGCAGACGTTGAGCGTCAGAGAATGTCAGCTGAGGGGCTGATGGGACCTTTCGCCATAACCGATCCCGCAGCAGGAACCACGGGGCCGTGGTATACCAACGGTACTTTTGGTTTAACTGCCGGCTGGAATCTGGATCTGTGGGGTAAGAATCGGGCCGAAGTGACTGCGCGCATTGGAGCCGTTAAGGCGCGTGAAGCTGAGCGCGAGCAAACCCGGCAGCTGCTGGCGAGCGGTGTCTCCCGTCTTTACTGGGAATGGCAGACGCAGGCGGCGCTGAAAACCGTGCTGACGCAAATCGAAAGCGAGCAGCAAAATGTGATTACCGTCGATCGTCAACTGTATCAAAACGGCCTCACTTCTTCGGTGGAAGGCGTCGAAACCGATATCGATTCCAGCAAAACAGAGCAGCAGCTGAATGATGTCAGCGGTAAAATGAAGGTGATTGAGGCGCGCCTAAGCGCGTTGAGCAACTCGCAGTCCGTTGCCCTGAAGCTCCATTCGACCAAACTGCCCGTGGTTGAAAGTCAGCTTCCGTCCCAGCTAGGTTATTCGCTGCTGGCCCGTCGACCAGATTTGCAGGCAGCTCACTGGTACATTGAGTCATCGCTGAGTAGCATTGATGCGGCGAAAGCGGCGTTTTATCCCGATGTGAATCTGATGGCATTTTTACAACAGGATGCGTTACATCTGAGTGACCTGTTCCGCCATTCCGCGCAGCAAATGGGCGTAACCGCCGGGCTGACGCTGCCTATCTTTGACAGTGGCAGGCTGAATGCGAATCTCGATATTACGAAAGCGCAAAGTAACCTGACGGTGGCGAATTACAACAAAGCTGTGGTGGATGCGGTGAATGACGTGGCACGTGCGGCATCGCAGGTAGAAACATTGGCGCAGAAAAATCAGCATCAGCAGCAGATTGAACATGACGCTCAGCGCGTAGTGGGGCTGGCGCAGGCGCGCTTTAATGCGGGTATTATTGCGGGCTCCAGGGTCAGCGAGGCAAAGATCCCGGCATTACGTGAACAGTGCAACGGTCTGCTTTTGCAAGGCCAATGGCTGGATGCCTCAATCCAGTTGACCAGCGCGCTGGGCGGCGGTTATCACGCATCCTGATTGTTCGGCCCGACGGTGTTCCGCTGTCGGGCCATCTTCATTGCGCTTTACGCGTGCTTCGGCGTTTCATCCACCAGCGGACGCCCGCGACTATCCCGATAACCAGCACCAGCCAGATGCCATGCTTGATATGCTGGTCAAGGCTATGCAGCCACGGCGCGATCACTTCACCACCGACGTAGCCGAGGGTGGTAAATAGCAACGCCCAGACAAACGCGCCAAGAATATTCAGCGGTAAAAATATCTTCGGCGGCAGGTGACTGGCGCCAATCAGTAAGGGACCAATAACGCGAAAGCCGTACATAAAGCGCGTACCGACCACAAACAGGTAAGGACGCCGTTGGATCATTTTCTGCGCATAATGAATTTTCGCCTGATGGCGCGAGAAACGACGCAGAATTTTGCCGCCAAAACGACGTCCGAGTAAATAGAGCAACTGATCGCCAATCATCCCACCTAGTGCGACCGAGAGTACCACCAGCGGGAATTTCAGGACTCCCTGATGCGCCACGACGCCGCCTAACAGGGTAATGGTTTCACCTTCCGCCAGGCTGCCGATGATTAACGCAGCATAGCCGTACTGCGCAACATAATGCGTTATATCCATACGTTGTATGACCTCCACGGTAATAGCATACACCCTATGAATACTTGATGCCGGAAAAGACGCATAGTAGCGCTTAACGTCGTTCAGTTCCCTAATGCCTGATGGCGCTTCGCTTATCAAGCCTACGGCTTACACACTTTTTACCCGGCGCTTCGGTATTTTTCATGTGTACATAAAATAATCAAAAGCTGAATTATACTTGAAGTGTTGAGGTCCGGAGCTGACAAGAAGGGGGCGGTATGAACCATGTCTGGGGGCTGTTTTCCCATCCCGATCGTGAAATGCACGTGATCAACAGCGAAAACGAAAGTGTTTCGCATCACTATACCCACCATGTACTGCTGATGGCGGCAATCCCGGTTGTTTGCGCGTTTATCGGTACCACGCAAATCGGCTGGAATTTTGGCGATGGCAATATCCTGAAGTTATCTCTGTTGACCGGATTTGCGATGGCAATTCTGTTTTACGGGGTGATGCTGGCAGGCGTCGCCGTCATGGGCCGGGTTATCTGGTGGATGGCACGTAATTACCCGCAGCGCCCATCGTTGGCGCATTGCATGGTCTTTGCAGGGTATGTCGCGACGCCGCTGTTTTTAAGCGGATTGGTCGCACTTTATCCGCTGGTCTGGCTGTGCGCATTGGTGGGGACCATTGCGTTGTTTTACACCGGTTATTTACTCTATCTCGGCATTCCGACGTTCCTGAATATCTCTAAAGAGGAAGGCCTGAGCTTTTCCAGTTCGACGCTGGCGATCGGTGTGCTGGTACTGGAAGTTCTGCTGGCGATTACGGTAATCCTGTGGGGTTACGGCTATCGGTTATTCTGACGGATAAACCTGTCTGCGCTGCGTTGTTGACGTAAAAGTCAGCAACGCAGCATTTCGAGACGATTCTCCTGTGGCGGCAAACCTGCCGGATCGCTATGATGCCTGAGCTAGCTTGAGATAATACTTAGTCTCTGGCGGTGTGCGTTGTGACGTGCGTGAACCATTATCAGAAATCTCATCATGCTGAAATTCCGAGTTTCATTATTAAGCCTTGCCCTGGTGCTGGCCGTTCCTTTTGCACCCCAAGCCGTGGCTAAAACGGCAACTACCGCAGCAGCTTCTCAGCCTGAGATAGCGTCCGGTAGCGCGATGATTGTTGATCTGAATACCAACAAAGTTATCTATTCGAACCACCCGGACCTTGTGCGTCCGATTGCGTCGATTACCAAATTAATGACCGCGATGGTGGTGCTTGATGCACGACTGCCGTTGGATGAGAAGCTGAAAGTTGATATCAGCCAGACGCCGGAAATGAAAGGCATCTACTCTCGTGTGCGACTGAACAGTGAAATTAGCCGTAAAGACATGCTGCTGCTGGCGCTGATGTCATCAGAAAACCGTGCGGCGGCGAGCCTGGCGCATCATTACCCTGGCGGTTATAACGCGTTTATTAAGGCCATGAATGCCAAAGCGAAAGCGCTCGGCATGACTCAGACACGCTTTGTGGAACCAACCGGCTTATCGATTCATAACGTCTCGACCGCCCGTGATTTAACCAAGCTGCTGATCGCCAGCAAGCAGTATCCGCTGATTGGCCAGTTAAGCACCACGCGTGAAGATATGGCGACCTTTGCCAACCCGGCTTATACGCTGCCATTCCGTAACACCAACCATCTGGTATACCGCGATAACTGGAATATTCAGTTAACCAAAACCGGGTTTACCAATGCGGCAGGCCACTGTCTGGTGATGCGCACCGTGATCAATAACAAACCGGTGGCGCTGGTGGTGATGGATGCGTTCGGTAAATATACCCACTTTGCCGATGCCAGCCGTTTACGTACCTGGATCGAAACGGGCAAGGTGATGCCGGTTCCGGCAGCGGCGCTGAGCTATAAAAAGCAAAAAGCGGCGCAGATGGCAGCGGCGGGTTCAGCGACGAGCGAGCAAACTGCACAGAACGATTAAATAAGACACCTCATCCGGCATACACATAGCTAATGTAGCGGTAGGCCGGGCAAGCGAAGCGCCCCCGGCAACATGCCCGGTGGCGCTTATCTTTTTCTGGTTTACGACTCTTTCCAGAACTTTTGCTTACTCGTTTTACCAATCCCCGGATTCATACTGTTGGTGGGGTCATTCTCGCGGTAAAAACGGGTTAATGTTTCCGGTGCTTTATACAGATGTCCGACGTTATGCTCTGCCGGATACTGTGCTCCGCGCTCGTGCAGAAGCTCCAGCATCTGCTCTTTCAGCGCATGCGCATCCACGCCTTTTTTCACGATGTAATCCTGGTGGAAGACGTGGCACATAAAGTGGCCGTAATAGAGTTTGTGCACCAGTTGGCTGTCGATCTCTGCAGGCAGATGCTCGTACCATTCGGTGTCGTTACGGCGCAGCGCGATATCCAGCGCCAGAATATCTTCCACTTCATCGGCATGTACGGCCTGATAACGAATCGCCGCGCCAGCCGCCGCAAAGCGATGCAAAAACGCCTTGCTGCCTTCTTCCGGCGTACATGCAAAGAAGTCGCCTTCAGCGGTTTTGAAAAACTCGCTTAGCCAGTTTTGCGCTTCAGCCACGCCACCACCGGCCATTTTTAACAGCAGGTGATGTTCGTACTTATCGCGCCAGCTTTTCATGCGCGCGGGTAAGTGGCTGGGGAACAAATGGCCAAATTTCTGCATTGCCCGATCGGTGAAATGTGGACGGAAAATTTTCACTTTTTCCAGCATTGCATCGGTGCGACCTTTCAGGGTGAAGAAGAACGGCATTTTGTCGGTGCCGAGCTTGTCGATCATCAGAAACGTATCTTTGCCGTATTGCTCAGCGATGTCATAAATATCGCGGTGCATATATTCACCGGCGACCGGCAGATGCTCAAATTTTGCCAAAATATGACGGCGGATCTCCGTCAGCACCTCTGGCTGGTTGGTACCGATGTAAAAGACCTGCTGGTTTTTTTCGGCTTCGAAGGTGTCCAGACGCACCGCAAAAACCGCGAGCTTGCCTGCACAACCGGATGATTCAAACAACCGATCCGGGTCGGCGTTATAGCGAGCGGGCGTGTCCGCCTCAATATCTCTGACGCGGGTAACGTAGTCGTGATCGTGTGCATGACGTCCATCGTGGCGCACATCGTCATCTTTGATACGCTCGTCATCAAGTTTGCTAAGGATCTGTTCTGGGGTCTGGCCCAGTTCGATACCCAGATGGTTAACCAGCTGTAATTTACCCTGCTCGTCAATACGCGCAAACAGCGACATCTCCGTGTATGCCGGACCGCGCTGAACCAGCGAGCCGCCAGAGTTGTTACAAATACCGCCAATCACTGAAGCGCCGATACAGGAAGATCCGATCACCGAATGCGGCTCACGGCCAAACGGCTTGAGCGCTTTTTCCAGTGAATAAAGCGTGGTGCCGGGATAGGCCAGCACCTGTTCGCCTTTGCCGATGACGTGCAGCTTATCAAGGCGCAGGGTGCTGATAATGACAATCTCGCGGTCGTAATCATTACCGCTCGGCGTAGAGCCTTCGGTCAGGCCAGTGTTGGCGGCCTGCATCAGGATAATTTTATCTGCGGCGACGCAAGCGTTGAGGACGCGCCACAGTTCTAAAAGCGAGCCAGGGAACACCACGGCGAGTGCATCGCCCTGACCGGAACGGAATCCCTTGCGATAGCGGGCGGTTTTAGCAGGGTCTGTGAGCAGGTGTGAATGACCTACCAGACGGGTCAGTTCATTCAGAAAAGCTTTATTATCTGTTGTAATGGAAGACATTCTCCACTCCTTGTGGTGGGACTCAATATCAGGAACAAGCATAGCGCTTTGTATGACAATACGCTTTCTCATTCACATTGTCTCTGGGTTGTCCTCCACTGAGTCGCGTTGGTTTCGAAAATTAGGATAATAACCTTAGCTTTCTTTATCGCTCCCGTTTAGTCTTACGGCAAACTGCGGTTTTTGTTATATTTTCGCTGCCTCGTCGGGAAAAAATAAAGAGAGAATCAACATGAAATGGCTATGTTCTGTAGGTGTCGCGGTGAGTCTGGCGTTGCAACCAGCGCTGGCGGACACGCTGTTTGGTAACCATCCTCTGACGCCAGAAGCGCGGGATGCATTCGTTACCGATTTACTTAAACAGATGACCGTGGATGAGAAAATTGGGCAACTACGCTTGATAAGCGTAGGGCCTGATAACCCGAAAGAAGCCATCCGCGAGATGATCAAAGACGGGCAGGTTGGGGCAATTTTTAACACCGTCACGCGCCAGGATATCCGCAAAATGCAGGATCAGGTGATGGAGCTCAGCCGCCTGAAAATTCCTCTCTTTTTTGCCTACGACGTATTGCACGGCCAGCGTACCGTGTTCCCGATAAGTCTCGGCCTGGCGTCCTCTTTTAATCTCGATGCGGTCAGAACAGTTGGCCGTATTTCCGCGTATGAGGCTGCCGATGATGGTCTGAATATGACCTGGGCGCCAATGGTCGATGTCTCTCGCGATCCGCGCTGGGGCCGTGCTTCAGAAGGTTTTGGTGAAGACACGTATTTAACGGCTACGATGGGTAAAACCATGGTGGAAGCGATGCAGGGGAAAAGCCCGGCTGACCGCTATTCGGTGATGACCAGCGTCAAGCACTTCGCCGCCTATGGCGCGGTTGAAGGTGGCAAGGAATATAACACCGTCGATATGAGCCCACAGCGTCTGTTCAACGACTATATGCCGCCGTATAAAGCCGGGCTGGACGCCGGTAGCGGTGCGGTGATGGTGGGTCTTAATTCGCTGAACGGTACACCAGCAACCTCAGATGCATGGCTGTTAAAAGACGTGCTGCGAGATGAATGGGGCTTTAAGGGGATTACCGTTTCCGATCACGGCGCGATTAAGGAACTGATTAAGCACGGTACCGCCTCCGATCCTGAAGATGCGGTGCGTGTGGCGATCAAGTCCGGCATCAACATGAGTATGAGCGATGAGTATTACAGCAAATATCTACCGGGCTTGATTAAATCCGGCAAAGTGACGATGGCGGAGCTGGACGACGCCGCACGCCACGTGCTGAACGTGAAATATGATATGGGGTTGTTTAACGATCCGTACAGCCATCTGGGGGCCAAAGAATCTGACCCACAGGACACCAACGCAGAAAGCCGTTTGCATCGCAAAGAGGCGCGTGAAGTGGCGCGCGAAAGCCTGGTGTTGCTGAAAAACCGTCTGGAAACGTTGTCGCTGAAAAAATCCGCCACCGTGGCGGTTGTCGGACCGCTGGCCGACAGCAAGCGTGATGTAATGGGCAGTTGGTCCGCCGCCGGTGTTGCCGATCAGTCGGTAACGGTGCTGACGGGGATTAAAAATGCCGTCGGCGAACAGGGCAAAGTGCTGTACGCCAAAGGGGCGAATATCACCAACGACAAAGGCATTGTCGATTTCCTCAACCTGTATGAAGAAGCGGTAAAGGTTGACCCGCGTTCGCCGCAGGCGATGATCGATGAAGCCGTTAACGCCGCGAAGCAATCTGATGTGGTTGTCGCGGTAGTCGGTGAAGCGCAGGGCATGGCGCATGAAGCTTCCAGCCGCACCGATATCACTATTCCGCAGAGTCAGCGTGACCTGATTGCTGCGCTGAAAGCCACGGGTAAACCTCTGGTTCTGGTGTTGATGAACGGTCGTCCGCTGGCGCTGGTGAAGGAAGATCAACAAGCCGATGCGATCCTCGAAACCTGGTTTGCCGGGACGGAGGGCGGTAACGCCATCGCCGATGTGCTGTTTGGTGATTACAATCCGTCAGGCAAGCTGCCGATGTCTTTCCCGCGCTCTGTTGGACAGATCCCGGTCTATTACAGCCATCTCAATACCGGTCGTCCGTATAACGCCGATAAGCCGAACAAGTACACGTCGCGCTACTTTGATGAAGCCAATGGTCCGTTGTATCCCTTTGGTTATGGCCTGAGCTACACCACGTTTACGGTTTCTGATGTGAAGCTCTCTTCTCCGACGATGAAGCGTGACGGAACCGTGACGGCCAGCGTGCAGGTGACCAACACCGGCAAGCGCGAAGGTGCAACGGTGATTCAGATGTATTTACAGGATGTGACCGCCTCCATGAGTCGTCCGGTAAAACAGCTGAAAGGTTTTGAAAAAGTGAATCTTAAGCCAGGTGAAACTCAGACCGTCAGCTTCCCGATTGATATTGAAGCGCTCAAATTCTGGAACCAGCAGATGAAATACGATGCAGAACCCGGCAAATTTAACGTTTTCATCGGCGTGGATTCCGCCAGAGTGAAGCAGGGCGAATTTGAACTGCTGTAATAGATGAATAAAGTCATTCAGCATGCCTGATGGCCCTACGCTTATCAGGCTGACAAAGTCGTATCATCCGGCAAATTCATATTGGGTTTGCCGGATTTTTTTTATTTTATTATCGCCTTACCGCTAATAACTCTCAGCGTTACCACCCAATTGCCAGGTTAAGGCTTGATTTTTCGACTATGCTTTTTCCTCAAGTCTCTGAAAAGGGCCGCAAAAGGATGAGGAGTACAGCATGATAATCTCAAAAGTATCGGTGGGTTCGCTGGTGCTGTTAGCCGCGATCAGCCTACCCTTACAGGCCGCGTCACCCGTCACAGTTGGTTCAAAAATAGATACCGAAGGGGCGCTGCTCGGCAACATTATTTTGCAGGTGCTCGAAAGCCATGGCGTGAAAACCGTCAATAAAGTACAGCTGGGTACCACTCCAGTAGTGCGTGGGGCAATCACCTCCGGTGAGCTGGATATTTATCCGGAATATACCGGTAATGGCGCATTCTTTTTTAAAGATGAAAATGATCCCGCGTGGAAAAATGCGCAGGCCGGTTTCGAGAAAGTGAAAAAGCTGGATGCAGAGCAAAATAAGCTGGTCTGGCTAACACCTGCACCCGCCAATAATACCTGGACCATTGCGGTACGCCAGGATGTCGCGCAAAAGAACAAGCTTGAGTCCCTTGCTGATTTAGGCCGCTACCTGAAAGACGGGGGAACGTTAAAACTTGCTGCCTCTGCTGAATTTATCGAACGGGCTGACGCGTTGCCTGCGTTTGAAAAAGCCTATGATTTCAAACTGAATCAAAATCAGCTGTTGTCGCTGGCAGGAGGAGATACCGCGGTGACGATTAAAGCAGCGGCGCAGCAGACTTCTGGAGTCAATGCGGCGATGGCTTATGGCACCGATGGCCCGGTTGCGGCGCTCGGTCTGCAAACTTTAAGCGATCCCAAAGGTGTCCAGCCCATTTATGCGCCAGCACCCGTCGTACGTGAATCGGTGCTGAAAGACTACCCGCAAATGGGAGAATGGCTACAACCGGTTTTTGCCAGCCTGGATGAAAAAACGTTGCAGCAGCTGAATGCCAGTATTGCCGTGGAGGGGCTGGATGCGAAAAAAGTTGCAGCAGACTACCTGAAGCAAAAAGGATGGGTGAAGTAACGGAGTTTGCAGCAGGTGGGTGTTTTGTCAAAGATTTCAGTTAATCGGGTGCTGTTGTTACTGGTACTTCTTACCTTCGCGGCGGCAGCGCTGCCTTTCATTAGCTATGCGCCTAATCGCCTGGTCTCCGGTGAGGGGCGCCAACTCTGGGATATCCGGCCCGACATGGCGTGGGGATTGGCAGTAGCCTGTTCGCTGCTGTTTCTTCTGTGCTTTGTACCGGGAAAGCCCGGCAATATATTGACGCTTGTTATTAGCCAGTTGCTGGTGATTGCGGCGCTGGTAACCGCAGGAACAACGGCAACGTATCTGGCCCAGACGGGAAGTCCACTGGCCAGAACCAGCCTGGGCAGCGGGTTCTGGTTGGGGCTAGGACTAATGTTGCTGGCCGCCAGTGACGCCATTCGTCGCATAACCGAACAGGCATCATGGCGTTGGCTGTTACACGCGCAAATGTTTATTTTTCCGCTGGTGCTTTTGTTCTCCGGCACGTTTAACGAACTTTCCCTACTTAAAGAATATGCCAACCGTCAGGATGTCTTCAACGACGCCCTTGCGCAGCATCTGACAATTCTGTTCGCTACCGTGGTGCCCGCGCTGCTTATTGGTGTGCCGTTGGGCATCTGGTGTGCTTTCTCTGTCTCCCGTCAGGGGCCGGTTTTTGCGGTACTGAATATCATCCAAACCATTCCCTCAGTCGCGCTGTTTGGCCTGTTAATTGCGCCCCTTGCCGGGTTGGTGAAGCACTTTCCTTTGTTGGGTTCGCTCGGCGTCGCCGGGACCGGCCTGACGCCTGCGCTTATTGCGTTAGTGCTGTATGCGCTGTTACCGCTGGTACGTGGCGTTGTGGCTGGATTGAATCAGGTGCCGCGGGATGTACTGGAAAGCGCCCGAGCGATGGGAATGAACACTTTCCAGCGATTTGTTTCGGTGCAGTTCCCGCTGGCATTGCCGGTCTTCTTGCGCAGTTTACGGGTAGTGATGGTGCAAACGGTGGGAATGGCGGTGATTGCTGCGCTGATTGGCGCAGGGGGATTTGGCGCGCTGGTCTTTCAGGGATTACTCAGTAGCGCCGTCGATTTAGTGTTGCTGGGCGTGATCCCGGTTGTGGTACTGGCGGTATTGATTGATGCGCTGTTTGATTTAGGGCTCGCGCTGTTGAAGGTAACAAACAATGATTGAATTTCGCCATGTCAGTAAAACCTATGGTCAGCAAACAGCCGTTGACGACCTTAACCTGCGGTTGGGGGAGGGCAGCTTTTCGGTGTTAATTGGCACGTCAGGTTCCGGGAAATCCACCACGCTGAAAATGATCAATCGGCTGGTTGAACATGACAGCGGACAGATTCGCTTTGCCGGGGAAGAGATCCGCAGCCTACCGGTACTGGAGTTAAGGCGGCGCATGGGATACGCGATTCAGTCTATTGGCTTGTTTCCCCACTGGACCGTCGCGCAGAACATCGCTACGGTGCCGCAGCTACAAAAGTGGTCGCGTTCTCGTATTGATGACCGAACAGACGAACTGATGGCGCTGCTGGGTCTTGAGGACAGTTTGCGCCATCGTTATCCGCATCAGCTGTCTGGCGGGCAACAGCAGCGGGTCGGGGTTGCTCGCGCACTGGCGGCAGATCCGCAGGTACTGCTGATGGATGAGCCTTTTGGCGCGCTGGATCCGGTCACCCGCGGTGCGCTGCAGCAGGAGATGACGCGTATTCATCGTCTGCTCGGGCGTACCATTGTGCTGGTGACGCATGATATCGACGAGGCGCTAAGGCTGGCGGAGCATCTGGTTCTGATGGATGCAGGAAAGGTAGTGCAGCAAGGCACGCCGCTGTCGATGCTGACAGCACCGGCGAACGAATTCGTGCAAACATTCTTTGGCCGTAGTGAACTGGGCGTACGTCTGTTGTCGCTTCGCACGGTAGGGGATTTTATCCGTCGCGGTGAACACACAGCCGGTGAACCGTTGGTAGATGAAATGACGCTGCGTGATGCGTTGTCGGTGTTCGTAGCGCGCGGTTGCGACGTCTTGCCGGTCGTGACCCCGCAGGGGGTGTCCTGCGGGACGCTTCATTTTCGTGATTTGCTTTCGGAGATGCCGACCCGTGAAACGTCTTGCTGATCCGTTGTTATGGCTTATTGTCCTGTTTCTGGTCCTGTTAGTTGGGTTGCCTCATAGTCAGGCCTTGTTCAGTGCGCTATTTCCGGCGCTACCGCGTCCCGTGTATCAGCAGGAAAGTTTTGCGGCGCTGGCACTGAGCCATTTTGGCCTGGTGGGGATTTCAAGCCTGATTGCCGTACTTATTGGCACCGGGGCCGGTATAGCGGTAACCCGACCCTGGGGCGCGGAATTCCGGCCGATGGTGGAAACCATTGCCGCCGTGGGGCAGACCTTTCCGCCAGTTGCGGTGTTGGCGATAGCTGTACCGGTGATGGGATTTGGTCCTGAACCGGCAATTATCGCGTTGATCCTGTATGGCGTATTACCGATCTTGCAGGCAACACTGGCGGGACTCGGCGGAATTTCACCCAGCGTGATGGATATTGCCAGCGGAATGGGAATGAGTCAGGGGCAGCGGCTGCGTAAAGTCGAGTTGCCGCTGGCGGCCCCGGTGATTCTGGCCGGGATTCGCACGTCGGTGATTATTAATATCGGCACCGCAACCATCGCCTCAACCGTTGGGGCGAACACACTGGGTACGCCGATTATTATCGGGCTGAGTGGGTTCAATACCGCCTATGTGATTCAGGGAGCGCTGCTGGTCGCGCTGGCGGCGGTAATTGTTGACCGCGGGTTTGAGCGATTAGCGAGCCGCCTTACCCGGCACGTAAAATGAATGTGTAGCCTGCCAGCATGACGCCGCCGATACCGCCGATAGCCATTAGCAGAAAGAGGGTGATAACACCGATTTTAGCTGCGCTCATTATGCACTCCTTATGTGAATTCAAGGATTGTACACTATTTGTTAATAGAATATTAAATGCCGAGTGGATAAATATCGTGACCTAACGCGCGCCATTCGTTCAGCTGTTGCTGCTGAGCGGGCGTTTGGTTCTCGCCGCACCAGACAAGCAAGGTGCGACCTTCAAACAGCTCCGGTCGCAGTTGGTTCAGCGAATGGGCAAGGACGTCAATGCGCCATCCCTGCTGGCTGGCGACCCAACCTTCCAGCCATAAACGGGTCGTATCCTGAATGTTCCAGCCAACCACCAGAGCATCTTTCCCCTGTTTCTTACGTGCTGAGGCCAGACAAATCGCGATGTAGTTGATCAGTACGCCGTCGAGGATCCCCAGTAACGCCTGTAGGATCGGCTGTTGGCATTGCAGACGTCGGCGTAACGGAATGAACAAATGGGTGTTGAGCGTTTGTGCAGGATAATCCTGGCCACGCTCTTTGATCCAAAGTCTGAGACTATGCAGATTATTACTTTGCAAATAGCTCAACAGCGTCTCTTGTTGTTCACGCCAACCGTTATGCACATCAATGCTCTCATTGCTGAGCAACATTTTAACCTTGCTGACCTGGACACCGTTGTTTATCCAGCGTTTTATCTCGCGGATCCGGTCGATATCCGCATCGTTAAACAGGCGATGCCCGCCGTCTGTCCGCTGCGGTTTAAGTAATCCGTAACGCCTCTGCCACGCGCGTAAAGTGACAGGGTTGATATCACAAAGCAAAGCCACTTCACCTATTGTGTAAAGCGCCATCGTCGTCTCACTCTTGCTCGCGAGGTCCCAGTTTTACTTTAGACGCTCTTTTGCGAACCAGGTAGTTTTGTCTGTTTTTTGATCTATGAATGGGTGAATTTGTAACCATGCTCGCGCTTTCGAGTGATCGTTCTCACAAATTCGTCTTTTTTTGCAACACTTCAAAGAAAGTTACACGCAGCCCATGTATGTTACGCGCTTTTAAGTGATGTGTGGTTGGCGGGTATGTACGAGTTTAATCTGGTGTTGCTGCTGCTTCAGCAGATGTGTGTGTTCCTCGTTATCGCGTGGCTCATGAGCAAAACGCGTTTGTTTATCCCGCTGATGCAGGTGACTATCCGACTCCCGCATAAACTGCTTTGCTACGTCACCTTTTCCATTTTCTGCATTTTGGGCACCTATTTCGGGCTGCACATTGATGATTCTATTGCCAACACCCGTGCTATCGGCGCGGTGATGGGCGGGCTGCTTGGCGGCCCTGTGGTCGGTGGTTTAGTTGGTCTTACCGGCGGTTTGCATCGTTATTCTATGGGGGGGATGACAGCGCTTAGCTGCATGATCTCGACCATTGTGGAAGGGTTGCTCGGCGGGCTGGTGCACAGCGTGCTTACCCGTCGTGGTCGTACCGATAAAGTCTTTAGTCCGCTGACTGCGGGGGCGATTACCTTTGTCGCCGAACTGGTGCAGATGCTGATCATCTTATTAATTGCCCGTCCGTTTGACGATGCGTTTCGGTTGGTCAGCAATATTGCCGCGCCTATGATGGTAACCAATACCGTGGGCGCCGCCTTGTTTATGCGTATTTTGCTCGATAAACGCGCGATGTTTGAAAAATATACCTCCGCTTTTTCCGCCACAGCACTCAAAGTTGCCGCCTCAACGGAAGGTATTTTACGCCAGGGGTTCAATGAGGTTAACAGCATGAAGGTTGCTCAGGTGCTGTATGAAGAGCTGGATATCGGTGCGGTGGCGATTACCGATCGTGAGAAACTGCTGGCATTTACCGGTATTGGTGACGATCACCATCTACCCGGCAAACCTATTTCATCGTCATATACCCAACGCGCGATTGAAACCGGAGAGGTGGTGTATGCCGATGGAAATGAAGTTCCTTACCGTTGCTCTTTGCACCCGCAATGCAAATTAGGCTCGACGCTGGTGATCCCTCTGCGAGGTGAAAACCAGCGGGTAATGGGGACCATCAAACTGTATGAAGCCAAAAACCGCCTCTTTAGTTCGATCAACCGTACGCTGGGGGAAGGGATCGCCCAACTGCTTTCGGCACAGATTCTGGCCGGGCAGTATGAGCGGCAAAAAGCGATGCTCACGCAGTCGGAAATAAAACTCCTGCACGCCCAGGTCAATCCCCATTTTCTGTTTAATGCACTCAACACCATCAAAGCTGTGATCCGACGCGATAGCGAGCAGGCCAGCCAACTGGTGCAGTATCTGTCGACGTTCTTTCGTAAAAATTTAAAACGCCCGTCGGAAATTGTGACGCTGGCAGATGAAATTGAACACGTTAATGCTTATCTGCAAATTGAAAAGGCACGATTCCAGACGCGTCTTCAGGTGACCTTGACGGTCCCAGAAGAACTTTCGCATCAGCAATTACCCGCTTTTACTCTGCAGCCCATCGTGGAGAATGCCATCAAACACGGTACTTCTCAGTTACTGGATACCGGTGAAGTATCGATCACCGCCCGTCGCGAAGGGCAATATCTGATGCTGGATATTGAAGACAATGCCGGGCTGTATCAGCCAACCTCAGAAGCCAATGGACTGGGTATGAATCTGGTCGATAAACGACTGCGCGAGCGGTTTGGCGATGATTTTGGCATCAGCGTAGTGTGTGAACCTGACCGCTTTACTCGAATCACTTTACGACTTCCTCTGGAGGAACTGGCATGATCAAAGTGCTGATTGTCGATGACGAACCGTTAGCCCGGGAGAATCTGCGGATCCTGTTGCAAGAGCAAAGCGACATCGAGATTGTCGGTGAATGTTCGAATGCGGTGGAAGCCATTGGCGCGGTGCATAAATTGCGTCCGGATGTTCTGTTCCTTGATATTCAGATGCCGCGAATCAGCGGCCTGGAAATGGTTGGCATGCTTGATCCCGAGCATCGTCCGTACATTGTTTTTCTGACCGCCTTTGATGAGTATGCGGTGAAAGCCTTCGAAGAACATGCGTTTGATTATCTGCTCAAGCCGATTGAAGAAGCACGGCTGGAAAAAACGCTGATCCGTTTGCGTCAGGAGCGTACCAAGCAGGATGTATCACTGCTTCCAGAAAATCAGCAGGCACTGAAGTTTATTCCGTGCAGCGGCCATAGCCGGATCTATTTGCTGCAAATGGATGATGTGGCGTTTATCAGCAGTCGCATGAGTGGTGTGTATGTGACGAGCAGCGATGGTAAAGAAGGCTTCACTGAGTTGACGCTCAGGACGCTGGAGAGCCGTACTCCTCTGCTGCGTTGTCATCGGCAATATCTGGTAAATATGGCGCAATTGCAGGAGATCCGTCTGGAAGACAACGGTCAGGCGGAACTGATTTTGCGTAACGGACTGACCGTTCCGGTGAGTCGTCGTTATCTTAAAAGTCTAAAAGAGGCGATTGGACTGTAAAACTGATACACTGCGCGCCATTGCATCACCGACAGTTGAAGGCTCTATGCTAAGTAACGATATTCTTCGTAGCCTGCGCTACACCCTGAAAGCGAACAATAACGACATGGTGCGTATTCTTGCGCTTGCTGACATGGAATCCACCTCCGCAGGTTTCGATACCTGGATGACAAAAGAAGATGAGGCTGGGTTTGTTCGTTGCCCGGATATCATTCTCTCCGGTTTTTTAAACGGCCTGATTTATCATCTGCGTGGTAAAGATGATTCTGCACCGGAACTGGCGCTGGAGCGTCGTGTTAATAACAATACGGTGCTGAAAAAGCTGCGTATCGCCTTTTCGCTGAAAACCGACGATATTCTGGCTATTATGACCGAGCAGAAATTCCGTGTGTCGATGCCGGAAATTACCGCCATGATGCGTGCACCTGATCATAAGAACTATCGCGAATGCGGCGATCAGTTCCTGCGTTATTTTCTGCGTGGTTTGACATCACGGGTACATAACGCGAAGCCATAAAGAAAAAATGGGCGACGCCGATTAAAATCGGGTCGCCGATGGTTTACTTCACTTCTTTAAAACCCGCCGATTCCATTACCGTTTGCATTTGCTTCATGCTGATGTTTTTATCGGCGTTTTCAGATAGCTTCATCCCTGAAATGGCCTGCAACGCTTTTATATCAACTTGTTCCATATCGATAGTGACATTTTCTTGCGCGTAGGTATCTGAATAGGTGAGTTTTTCTTCTATGCCAGTAATGTTCTGATATTTGGCGCTTAATGCGTCGAATACTTTTGCTGCTTCCTCTTTATTGCTGGCACCGACTGACGCATAGCTAATTTTACTTTCGGAGATTTGCTTCAGGACCTTATCACCTTTATAGGTGTAAGAGACGGTGATATCAGAACCATTAATGTTGGCATTGAATGTTTTTGTCTCTTCTTTATCACCACATCCCGCCAGGGAAAAAACCACAATCGATGCCACGGCGAGAGAAAATAATTTTTGTAACGCTTTCATGTAAAACTCCATTTCATGAATATCGGATGTTAAATAATAACGTCCACGAATCTGGTGAGCCCGGACTACCTTGATACCAGAGCAGTATAGAATAAATCTAATATTAACAACGAAGCAGTCCGAAAATGGAGCAGGGGTTAAGATTAGAGGAAGCACTTGCGTAGCAAAAAAAAGCGCTGCGGTTGCAGCGCTTGAGATGTTTGATTTACTTCACCTGTTGGCCTGGTTTTGCACCTTCGTCAGGGCTTAACAGGAAGATATCTTTCCCGCCAGGACCTGCGGCCATCACCATCCCTTCGGAAATGCCGAAGCGCATCTTACGTGGTGCCAGGTTGGCAACCATAATGGTCTGGCGGCCAATCAGGACTTGCGGATCTGGATACGCAGAACGAATACCAGAGAAGACGTTACGTTTCTCACCACCGAGATCCAGCGTCAGACGCAGCAGTTTGTCGGAACCTTCCACGAACTCGACGTTTTCAATCAGCGCTACACGCAGGTCAACTTTGGCGAAATCGTCAAAGGTGATGGTTTCCTGAATCGGGTCATCAGCCAGCGGGCCGGTAACCGGTGCAGCAGCTGCTTTCACTTCTTCTTTCGACGCCTCAACCAGCGCTTCAACTTGTTTCATGTCGATGCGATTGTACAGCGCTTTAAAGGTGTTGACCTTGTGGCCGAGTAGTGGCTGTTCAATGGCATCCCAGCTCAGTTCGCTGTTCAGGAAAGCTTCAACACGTTCAGCAAGCGTTGGCAGAACCGGTTTCAGGTAAGTCATCAGCACGCGGAACAGGTTGATACCCATGGAGCAGATCGCCTGCAGGTCGGCATCGCGGCCTTCCTGTTTAGCCACGACCCACGGTGCCTGTTCGTCAACGTAGCGGTTTGCCACGTCGGCCAGCGCCATGATTTCACGGATAGCTTTACCAAATTCACGGCTTTCCCATGCTTCGCCAATCACTACTGCGGCGTCGGTGAAGGTTTTATACAGCGCCGGGTCGGCCAGTTCATTCGCCAGAACGCCGTCAAAACGCTTAGCAATAAAGCCGGCGTTACGGGATGCCAGGTTGACTACTTTGTTGACGATATCGGCGTTAACGCGCTGGACAAAGTCTTCCAGGTTCAGGTCGATGTCATCAATACGTGAAGAAAGCTTCGCGGTGTAGTAGTAGCGCAAGCTGTCGGCATCGAAGTGCTTCAGCCAGGTGCTGGCCTTAATGAAGGTGCCGCGAGATTTGGACATCTTCGCGCCGTTCACCGTCACATAACCGTGTACAAACAGGTTGGTCGGCTTACGGAAGTTGCTGCCTTCCAGCATGGCAGGCCAGAACAGGCTGTGGAAGTAAACGATATCCTTACCGATGAAGTGATACAGCTCGGCGTCAGAATCTTTCTTCCAGTACTCGTCAAAACTGGTGGTGTCACCGCGCTTATCGCACAGGTTTTTGAATGAACCCATATAGCCAATTGGCGCGTCCAGCCAGACATAGAAGTACTTGCCAGGCGCATTCGGGATTTCAAAACCGAAGTACGGGGAATCGCGAGAGATATCCCACTGTTGCAGGCCGGATTCGAACCATTCCTGCATTTTGTTGGCAACCTGCTCCTGTAACGCGCCGCTGCGCGTCCACGCCTGCAGCATTTCGCTGAATGACGGCAGATCAAAGAAGAAGTGTTCGGAGTCACGCATCACCGGCGTTGCGCCAGACACGACGGATTTCGGCTCGATAAGTTCGGTCGGGCTGTAGGTTGCGCCGCAGACTTCACAGTTATCGCCGTACTGATCCGGAGACTTACATTTCGGGCAGGTGCCTTTAACGAAACGGTCCGGCAGGAACATGCCTTTTTCCGGATCGTAAAGCTGGGAGATTGTACGGTTCTTAATAAAACCGTTCTCCTTCAGGCGAGTATAAATCAGCTCAGACAACTCACGGTTCTCTTCGCTGTGCGTCGAGTGGTAGTTGTCATAGCTGATGTCAAAACCTGCAAAATCAGTCTGATGCTCCTGACTCATTTCACCGATCATCTGCTCTGGCGTGATCCCAAGCTGCTGTGCTTTCAGCATGATTGGCGTACCGTGTGCGTCGTCCGCGCAGATGAAGTTAACCTGGTGGCCGCGCATTCGCTGGTAACGGACCCAGACATCAGCCTGGATGTGCTCCAGCATATGGCCGAGGTGGATTGAGCCGTTGGCGTACGGCAGCGCGCACGTTACCAGAATTTTCTTCGCGACTTGAGTCATAGTGGGCAATTACTTCTTTTGTAGTGAAAAGGGCTTTGATAGTACCAAAATGGTAATTACTGCGCCAAGCGATAAGGGCATTTATCCGTAAATGAATAATTGTTGCGGTTGGAGTAAACTACCTGGTGACTATTGTATATTCAGAACAACAAAAAGGAGTCGGGATGAACGCACAATCCCAGGCCAAATCACCAGAGACCCTGCGCGCCATGGTTGCCGGGACGCTGGCGAATTTTCAGCATTCAACCCTGAAGCATAATCTGACGACGCTTAAAGCGTTGCACCACGTCGCCTGGATGGATGACACGTTGCACGTTGAGCTGGTCATGCCGTTTGTCTGGCATAGCGCGTTTGAGGACTTAAAAGAGCAATGTAGCGCCGATCTGCTGCGTATTACCGGTGCTAAAGCGATCGACTGGAAACTGTCGCATAACATCGCGACGCTGAAACGCGTGAAAAACCAGCCGGGTATTAATGGTGTGAAAAACATCATCGCCGTCAGTTCAGGTAAAGGTGGCGTGGGTAAATCCTCTACCGCCGTGAACCTGGCGCTGGCGCTGGCTGCAGAAGGGGCGAAGGTAGGGATTCTGGATGCCGATATTTATGGTCCGTCTATCCCGACAATGCTTGGCGCGGAAAACCAGCGTCCAACCTCCCCAGATGGTACCCACATGGCACCGATCATGTCTCATGGTCTGGCAACGAACTCCATTGGTTATCTGGTCACTGACGATAACGCGATGGTATGGCGCGGCCCGATGGCCAGCAAAGCGCTGCTGCAGATGTTGCAGGAAACCTTATGGCCGGATCTTGATTATCTGGTACTGGATATGCCGCCGGGCACCGGTGACATCCAGCTGACGCTGGCGCAGAACATTCCGGTAACGGGCGCAGTTGTTGTCACTACGCCGCAGGACATCGCGCTGATCGATGCGAAAAAGGGCATCGTGATGTTCGAAAAAGTCGAAGTGCCGGTACTGGGTATTGTTGAGAATATGAGTATGCATATTTGCAGCAACTGCGGTCACCATGAACCGATCTTCGGTACCGGTGGGGCACAGAAGTTGGCCGAGCAGTATCACACTCAACTGCTGGGACAGATGCCGCTGCATATTTCTCTGCGTGAGGACCTCGATCGTGGTACGCCGACGGTGATTAGCCGTCCTGATAGCGAATTTACTGCTATTTACCGCGACCTGGCAGGACGAGTGGCTGCACAGCTCTACTGGCAGGGAGAGGTTATTCCGGGCGAGATTGCCTTCCGCGCGGTGTAATTTATAGCGTTACAGATATTCACCGCATCAATGTATTATTGATGCGGTGAATATATTAAATTTAAAAATCTTACGATATTGTTCATTCTGTGTTTATAATTCATGCCTTTTTCCGAATAAATCACCTCGATGCATCATTATAATTGATCAAATCTATCTCATTAATCTACAATTTCAATTGGTTCAAACAGGGTGTTATGCCCATAATCTGCTGAACAGGTCCTCTGTATGCTATTTGATGCTAACCACAGGAATAACGATTAAAATGAAAAAAAGTTTACTGATGGGAATTATAGCTCTGACTTATGGAATGAGCGCCCCTACCTTCGCTTCCGATACTGCGACCTTAACAATCAGTGGGCGAGTCGTTGAACCAACCTGTAGTGCTGACGTCGTGAATAACAACGTTCAACAGAAATGCGGTCAATCTCTTCATCTTTCAAATGTTAGTCATGTGGATCCTGTTCCAGCGAAGGGCGTCGTGACCGAGATCGTTTCTGTACCAGGGGATTCTATGCGACAGATAGTGTTAAACCGTTACGATTAGACTAAGAATCTCAGTGTTGATATTAAGCACTCATCATTTATATGAATGATGAGTGCTTTTCTATTTCTCTAACAAATAAAAAACGACAATTAATAACGCTAATTTATTAAATATATAAATAGTGTTTATCTTCAATTATTTGTTGCAATTATATTGCAATTGGTAACTTGTTTTAAATCAACAAAACAACGTGTTCACATTGCGATAACGTTTTTGGTGTGCGAATTTAAATCCAAGAGTTAACCCTCTTAACAAATAGAAATTATTTTATTAAGGAAGATATTATGAAACGTTCAATTATTTCTGCTGCTGTGCTGTCTGCTGTATTTATGAGTGCCGGGGCTTTTGCTGCTGGGGTTGAAGAAGGTACGTTAACAATTACCGGTATGGTGTCAGGTACCGCTTGTAAGTTCCTTGATACAGCAAATACCGCTACTATTACATTAGACGATATTCCCGCTACAATGCTTACTCCACTGGCCGCGGGTCAGGATACGGGCTATGGGTGATGCTGCCAACTTACGATTTAGTGTATGATGGTGTTTTTGAGGTGCTCCAGTGGCTTCTGTTTCTATCAGCTGTCCCTCCTGTTCAGCTACTGACGGGGTGGTGCGTAACGGCAAAAGCACTGCCGGACATCAGCGCTATCT
>NZ_JBIMRA010000029.1:0-37262 GCF_043945515.1 Citrobacter freundii complex sp. 2024EL-00216
TGTGCGGGATGAAAACCGCCGGATGCGACGTGCCGCCTTATCCGGCCTACAGGGGCCGGGCTGAATGTATTTTGTAGGCCTGATAAGCGCAGCGCATCAGGCACATCACAACACCGCACCATCGGGTACAAAGCAATATCCTGAGCCTCCATAACACAAGCCATCCTGCGGTATATGCGGTAAACTAGGCGCGATTTTGCATCAGGAAAGCGTCTATGAATCACTCCCTTAAAGCCTGGAACACCTTCGGTATCGATCAGCAAACGAATGAACTTGTCTGCGCCGAAAATGAACAACAATTACTGAATGCCTGGCAATCAGCCAATGCATCGCATCATCCTGTACTGATCCTGGGCGAAGGGAGTAACGTCCTGTTTCTTGATATCTTCCAGGGTACGGTGATCGTCAATCGTATTAAGGGTATTGAGATTACAGAACAACCTGATGCGTGGCATTTGCACGTAGGTGCGGGTGAAAACTGGCATCATCTGGTCCAGCATACGTTGCAGCTTGGTATGCCTGGCCTGGAAAATCTGGCGCTTATCCCAGGCTGCGTGGGTTCATCGCCAATCCAGAACATTGGTGCCTATGGCGTAGAGCTACAGCGCGTCTGCGAATACGTAGACTGCGTTGAGCTGTCGACTGGCAAACATCTGCGCGTTGGTGCAGCAGAATGTCGCTTTGGTTATCGTGACAGCATCTTCAAACATGAATACCAGGATCGCTTCGCAATTATTGCTGTTGGTTTACGCTTGTCTAAACAGTGGCATCCGGTACTGACCTATGGCGATCTGACGCGCCTGGATCCTACAACGGTGACGCCTCAGCAGGTTTTTGATTCTGTCTGCCATATGCGCACGACAAAACTGCCCGATCCGAAAGTAAACGGGAATGCAGGAAGCTTCTTTAAAAACCCGGTTGTCACCGCAGAGATTGCGCAGGAGCTCCTGGCAAAATTCCCAACAGCACCTCATTACCCGCAGGCTGATGGTTCTGTGAAACTGGCAGCCGGCTGGCTTATCGACCAGTGTCAGCTAAAAGGCATGCGCATTGGTGGCGCAGCGGTACATCAACAGCAGGCTCTGGTGCTGATCAATGCAGACAATGCGACGAGTCAGGATGTGGTGCAACTTGCACATCATGTACGTCAAAAAGTCGGTGAGAAATTTAATGTCTGGCTCGAACCAGAGGTTCGGTTTATTGGCCCGCAGGGTGAAATGAATGCTGTGGAGATCATTGCATGAAGGATAATACCGTCCCTCTGACGCTTATTTCATTACTCGCTGATGGCGAATTTCATTCCGGTGAGCAGCTCGGTGAAAAGTTGGGAATGAGCCGTGCCGCAATCAATAAGCATGTCCAGACGTTACGCGACTGGGGGGTTGATGTCTTTACTGTTCCAGGTAAAGGATACAGCTTACCGGAGCCTATCCAACTATTAGATGCCTCACTTATTCATTCTCAACTGGATGGTGGAAATATCACAGTCCTGCCGGTTATCGACTCAACCAATCAGTACCTGATGGACCGAATAGGTCAACTGGAGTCAGGGGATGCCTGTGTCGCTGAATATCAGCAAGCCGGGCGCGGTCGCCGTGGTCGCAAATGGTTTTCACCGTTTGGTGCCAACCTGTACCTTTCAATGTTCTGGCGGCTGGAACAAGGACCGGCTGCCGCGATTGGCCTGAGTCTGGTTATTGGTATCGTCATGGCCGAGGTTTTACGCGATCTGGGCGCAGAGAAGGTACGTGTAAAATGGCCCAACGACCTCTATTTGCTCGACCGTAAGCTGGCAGGGATCCTGGTTGAACTGACCGGTAAGACAGGGGATGCCGCGCAGATTGTTATCGGTGCGGGTGTTAATATGTCCATGCGCCGGGTTGAAGAAAATGTGGTTAATCAAGGCTGGATTAACTTGCAGGAAGCGGGCATTAACATTGATCGCAATACCCTTGCTGCCCGACTGATACGTGAGTTGCGTGCTGCGTTAGTGCTCTTTGAGCACGAAGGTTTAGCGCCGTATCTGTCTCGCTGGAAGAGACTGGATAACTTTATCGACCGCCCGGTCAAACTTATTATTGGCGATAAAGAAATATTTGGCATCTCTCGTGGAATAGACGCGCAAGGTGCATTATTGCTTGAACAAAATGGCGAGATCAAACCCTGGATGGGTGGAGAAATATCGCTAAGAAGCGCTGAGTAATAAGAAGGGGAGCTGTTGCTCCCCTTTTTTATTTATTTTCTCAACCTGACTTGCTCAACGGCATGATTGGCACTTTTCGTCATAATTAAGCTTGCTCGCTCACGCGTTGGTAATATATTTTGTTTTAAATTCAGCCAGTTAATCTCTTTCCATAACGATGTGGCGGTGTTGATAGCCTCATCTTCTGATAATTTTGCATAGTTATGGAAATAAGAGTCCGGGTTGGTAAATGCCCCTTCACGGAATTTCAGGAAACGGTTGATATACCACGTCTGGAGTAATTCTTCTGGCGCATCAACATAAATAGAAAAGTCGACAAAGTCAGAAACAAATACATGATGCGGATCGTGAGGATAGTCCATCCCGCTTTGTAATACATTTAGCCCTTCGAGTATTAATATGTCGGGCTGGGCAACGGTTTTGTCGCCATCAGGGATCACATCATAGATGAGATGGGAATAGACCGGCGCCGTGACGTTAGGTACGCCTGATTTCAGATCGGAAACGAATTTAACCAAGCGATGCATATCATAGGACTGGGGGAAGCCTTTCTTCTTCATCAGTCCACGATCTTTCAATACCTGGTTAGGGTGGAGAAAGCCATCGGTAGTAATCAACTCAACCTTGCGATGCTCGGGCCAGCGACTGAGCAAAGCCTGCAAAACACGCGCAGTCGTACTTTTACCGACGGCGACGCTGCCAGCAATGCTAATAATATAAGGAATACGCTCGCCATTCGTGCCTAAAAATTGCTCCAGCACGGCCTGACGTCGCAGGTTCGAACTGATGTAAAAGTTTAGCAAACGCGAGAGAGGCAAATAAATCTCGGCAACTTCTTCCAGCGATAAGTCTTCGTTAATGCCTTTAAGACGAGCAATCTCTTCCTCGGTCAGGGTCATCGGCACGGAATCACGAAGCGCAGCCCACTGGTTGCGATCAAACTGTAGGTAAGGCGACGTTAACGCTTGCTCTTTTATACTCATACGCATGGTCTGGCTGTCATTGCTATATCAGGTCTGCGGTAAAAAACGAAATCATCCCGGTACGCAATGGCACGCACATTTCAGTTAATTTGGACAATGGGCAGGAGGGTAACACCAGATGGGGGGGAATAATAAGAAAAAATCATCCTCTGAAATGCAATGTGACGGGTATTCCAGATGTATAAAGATGTGCTTTCTCTCTATCAAAGCGTACCTGCCGGAGCAAAATTCCTCCCAGAGGAGGTACCTGACGTTGGAAATTTGTCCAATCCAAAGAAGAAATAGATTATTTATCGGTCGTATAGTGCAAAATGTGAGCGATAGAACATTTTATGCAATTTTTTAGTTGCATGAGTGCGCATGTCTCCATAAAATGCGCGCTACTTGATGCCGACTTAGCTCAGTAGGTAGAGCAACTGACTTGTAATCAGTAGGTCACCAGTTCGATTCCGGTAGTCGGCACCATCAAGTCCGGTGGGGTTCCCGAGCGGCCAAAGGGAGCAGACTGTAAATCTGCCGTCACAGACTTCGAAGGTTCGAATCCTTCCCCCACCACCACTTTCTGGCAGCGTTATCGCCGCCTGAGTTGATTAAAAAATTAATCAGCTCGAACAAAAAAGAGAGAAATCTCTTTTTTGTTGCAGAAAGAACTGGGTAGCCGAGTTTCAGGATGCGGGCATCGTATAATGGCTATTACCTCAGCCTTCCAAGCTGATGATGCGGGTTCGATTCCCGCTGCCCGCTCCAGACGTGCTGATATGGCTCAGTTGGTAGAGCGCACCCTTGGTAAGGGTGAGGTCCCCAGTTCGACTCTGGGTATCAGCACCACTTCACTTCTCCTTCCCGTTTCTCTCTGTTTACTTTTAAAAGCATTCAACAGCTCAGGTATATTGCCTGGTTGATGTGGTGATATCACCGATTTATCCGTGTCTTAGAGGGACAATCGATGTCTAAAGAAAAATTTGAACGTACTAAACCGCACGTTAACGTCGGTACTATCGGCCACGTTGACCATGGTAAAACAACGCTGACCGCTGCAATCACTACCGTACTGGCTAAAACCTACGGCGGTGCTGCTCGTGCATTCGACCAGATCGATAACGCGCCGGAAGAAAAAGCTCGTGGTATCACCATCAACACTTCTCACGTTGAATATGACACCCCGACTCGCCACTACGCACACGTAGACTGCCCGGGCCACGCCGACTATGTTAAAAACATGATCACCGGTGCTGCGCAGATGGACGGCGCGATCCTGGTTGTTGCTGCGACTGACGGCCCGATGCCGCAGACTCGTGAGCACATCCTGCTGGGTCGTCAGGTAGGCGTTCCGTACATCATCGTGTTCCTGAACAAATGCGACATGGTTGATGACGAAGAGCTGCTGGAACTGGTAGAAATGGAAGTTCGTGAACTTCTGTCTCAGTACGATTTCCCGGGCGACGACACTCCGATCGTTCGTGGTTCTGCTCTGAAAGCGCTGGAAGGCGAAGCAGAGTGGGAAGCGAAAATCATCGAACTGGCTGGCTTCCTGGATTCTTACATTCCAGAACCAGAGCGTGCGATTGACAAGCCGTTCCTGCTGCCTATCGAAGACGTATTCTCCATCTCCGGTCGTGGTACCGTTGTTACCGGTCGTGTAGAACGCGGTATCATCAAAGTTGGTGAAGAAGTTGAAATCGTTGGTATCAAAGAGACTGCTAAGTCTACCTGTACTGGCGTTGAAATGTTCCGCAAACTGCTGGACGAAGGCCGTGCTGGTGAGAACGTTGGTGTTCTGCTGCGTGGTATCAAACGTGAAGAAATCGAACGTGGTCAGGTACTGGCTAAGCCGGGCTCTATCAAGCCGCACACCAAGTTCGAATCTGAAGTGTACATTCTGTCCAAAGACGAAGGCGGCCGTCATACTCCGTTCTTCAAAGGCTACCGTCCGCAGTTCTACTTCCGTACTACTGACGTGACTGGTACCATCGAACTGCCGGAAGGCGTAGAGATGGTAATGCCGGGCGACAACATCAAAATGGTTGTTACCCTGATCCACCCGATCGCGATGGACGACGGTCTGCGTTTCGCAATCCGTGAAGGCGGCCGTACTGTTGGTGCGGGCGTTGTTGCTAAAGTAATGAGCTAATTGCCGAATAACATTTGACGCAATGCGCAATAAAAGGGCATCATTTGATGCCCTTTTTGCACGCTTTCACACCAGAACCTGGCTCATCAGTGATTTTTTTTGTCATAATCATTGCTGAGACAGGCTCTGAAGAGGGCGTTTAGTCCGAAACGCACCAGAGCATTTCGGTTTGGATCGCCTCGCTTACGCGGGGTGAAAATGTTTGTAGAATACTTCTGACAGGTTGGTTTATGAGTGCGAATACCGAAGCTCAAGGAAGCGGGCGCGGCCTGGAAGCGATGAAGTGGGTTGTTGTCGCTGTATTGCTGCTTGTAGCTATCGTTGGCAACTACCTCTATCGTGACATGATGCTGCCGCTGCGTGCGCTGGCCGTAGTGATTCTGATTGCCGCAGCGGGTGGTGTCGCGCTGTTGACAACAAAAGGTAAAGCGACCGTTGCTTTTGCCCGTGAAGCGAGAACCGAAGTCCGTAAGGTCATTTGGCCAACTCGCCAGGAAACATTGCACACCACATTAATTGTGGCTGCGGTTACCGCAGTAATGTCACTGATCCTGTGGGGACTGGATGGTATTCTGGTTCGCCTGGTATCCTTTATCACTGGCCTGAGGTTCTAAGATGTCTGAAGCCCCTAAAAAGCGCTGGTACGTCGTTCAGGCGTTTTCCGGTTTTGAAGGCCGCGTAGCCACGTCGCTGCGCGAATATATCAAGTTACAAAATATGGAAGAGCTGTTTGGCGAAGTCATGGTGCCGACCGAAGAAGTGGTCGAAATCCGTGGTGGCCAGCGTCGCAAGAGCGAACGTAAATTCTTCCCGGGCTATGTACTGGTCCAGATGGTGATGAATGACGCAAGCTGGCACCTGGTGCGCAGCGTGCCGCGTGTGATGGGCTTTATCGGCGGTACATCTGACCGTCCGGCGCCGATCAGCGACAAAGAAGTTGATGCGATCATGAACCGTCTGCAGCAGGTTGGCGATAAACCGCGTCCGAAAACGATGTTTGAGCCAGGTGAAATGGTTCGCGTTAGTGACGGTCCATTTGCTGACTTTAACGGCGTGGTTGAAGAAGTGGACTACGAGAAGTCCCGCCTGAAAGTCTCTGTTTCTATCTTCGGTCGTGCGACCCCGGTAGAACTGGACTTTGCCCAGGTAGAAAAAGCCTAAACAGCGATCAAAAAAGCGGCGATTTAATCGTTGCACAAGGCGCGAGATTGGAATACAATTTCGCGCCTTTTGTTTTTATGGGCCCTGTCCGTAAAACGAATTTAATCACGGGGAGCCTCCTTGAGGCGCTATAACCCAACTAGAGGAATTTAGAATGGCTAAGAAAGTCCAGGCCTACGTCAAGCTGCAGGTTGCAGCTGGTATGGCTAACCCGAGTCCGCCGGTAGGTCCAGCACTGGGTCAACAAGGCGTGAACATCATGGAATTCTGCAAAGCGTTCAACGCAAAAACTGATTCCATGGAAAAAGGTCTGCCGATCCCGGTTGTTATCACCGTTTACGCTGACCGTTCTTTCACTTTCGTTACCAAAACGCCTCCGGCAGCAGTTCTGCTGAAGAAAGCGGCTGGTATCAAGTCTGGTTCCGGCAAGCCGAACAAAGACAAAGTGGGTAAAATTTCCCGCGCTCAGCTGCAGGAAATCGCGCAGACCAAAGCTGCCGACATGACTGGTTCCGACATTGAAGCGATGACTCGCTCCATTGAAGGTACTGCACGTTCCATGGGCCTGGTAGTGGAGGACTAAGAAATGGCTAAACTGACCAAGCGTATGCGCGTGATCCGTGACAAAGTTGATGCAACTAAACAGTACGACATCAACGAAGCTATTGCTCTGCTGAAAGAGCTGGCCACTGCTAAATTCGTAGAAAGCGTAGACGTTGCCGTTAACCTCGGCATCGACGCTCGTAAATCTGACCAGAACGTACGTGGTGCAACTGTACTGCCGCACGGTACTGGCCGTTCCGTTCGCGTAGCCGTATTTGCCCAGGGCGCAAACGCTGAAGCTGCTAAAGCTGCAGGCGCTGAGCTGGTAGGTATGGAAGATCTGGCTGACCAGATCAAGAAAGGCGAAATGAACTTTGACGTTGTTATTGCTTCCCCGGATGCAATGCGCGTTGTTGGCCAGCTGGGTCAGGTTCTGGGCCCGCGCGGCCTGATGCCAAACCCGAAAGTTGGTACTGTAACCCCTAACGTTGCTGAAGCAGTTAAGAACGCTAAAGCAGGTCAGGTTCGTTACCGTAACGACAAAAACGGCATCATCCACACCACCATCGGTAAAGTGGATTTTGACGCTGACAAACTGAAAGAAAACCTGGAATCTCTGCTGGTTGCGCTGAAAAAAGCGAAACCGACTCAGGCTAAAGGCGTGTACATCAAGAAAGTTAGCATCTCCACCACCATGGGTGCTGGTGTTGCCGTTGATCAGTCCGGTCTGACTGCGACTGTGGCGAACTAATATTCGCCTTTACGTGGGCGGTGATTTTGTCTACAATCTTACCCCCACGTTTCTGTTTAAATAAACAGAACTCTATGCGAGTCATTTGAATTGTAGCAAGGCAGCAATTGAGTGAATCGTCGGGAGTGTAGTTAACTACATGACCGGTGTGAACGAGAGCAGCTAACGCGGTTACAGTTCAAAGGGCGAAGTCATAGACAAGATTTGTTCGTTGGAGCCTGGCCTATCCAGGCCTCCGTCGAAGACCGCAGGTGTTTCGTAAGAAACTTAATGCCCTGCGTAGACGGTGACAGAACGCTAAGATTATTTCTGATACTCTGGCTTGTTTCTGCTCACCGTATTTAGACGCTCTTTCCGTTGGGGAGAGTGAAGTGAGTTCCGGAACATGAGTTCCGGCAAACATCCAGGAGCAAAGCTAATGGCTTTAAATCTTCAAGACAAACAAGCGATTGTTGCTGAAGTCAGCGAAGTAGCCAAAGGCGCGCTGTCTGCAGTAGTTGCGGATTCCCGTGGCGTAACTGTAGATAAAATGACTGAACTGCGTAAAGCAGGTCGTGAAGCTGGCGTATACATGCGTGTTGTTCGTAACACCCTGCTGCGCCGCGTCGTTGAAGGTACTCAGTTCGAGTGCCTGAAAGACACGTTTGTTGGTCCGACCCTGATTGCATACTCTATGGAACACCCGGGCGCCGCTGCTCGTCTGTTCAAAGAGTTCGCGAAAGCGAATGCAAAATTTGAGGTCAAAGCCGCAGCCTTTGAAGGTGAATTGATCCCGGCATCGCAAATCGATCGCCTGGCAACTCTGCCGACCTACGAAGAAGCAATTGCACGCCTGATGGCAACCATGAAAGAAGCTTCGGCTGGCAAACTGGTTCGTACTCTGGCTGCTGTACGCGATGCGAAAGAAGCTGCTTAATCGCAGTTATCTTTCTCAAGCATCTGCTTACGTATAAACTTATTCTGATTTTCAGGAACAATTTAAATGTCTATCACTAAAGATCAAATCATTGAAGCAGTATCCGCTATGTCCGTAATGGACGTTGTAGAACTGATCTCTGCAATGGAAGAAAAATTCGGTGTTTCCGCTGCTGCTGCTGTAGCTGTAGCTGCTGGCCCGGCTGAAGCTGCTGAAGAAAAAACTGAATTCGACGTAATTCTGAAAGCTGCTGGCGCTAACAAAGTTGCTGTAATCAAAGCAGTACGTGGCGCAACTGGCCTGGGTCTGAAAGAAGCTAAAGACCTGGTAGAATCTGCTCCGGCTGCCCTGAAAGAAGGCATCAGCAAAGACGACGCAGAAGCACTGAAAAAATCTCTGGAAGAAGCTGGCGCTGAAGTTGAAGTTAAATAAGCCAACTTTTCTGGTTGCAGCCTAAGAAATTAGGCTGATGGCTGGTGACTTTTTAGTCACCAGCCTTTTTGCGCTGTAAGGCGCCAGTAGCATTTCACACTGTTTGACTACTGCTGTGCCTTTCAATGCTTGTTTCTATCGACGTCTTAATATACTGCGACAGAGCATCAGTTCTGTGTAAATCGCAATGAAATGGTTTAAGCGTGATAGCAACAGGCATTGCGGAAAGTATTCGATTTTCCGGTCAACAAAATAGTGTTGCACAAACTGTCCCTTCGTCGGACAGATGGGTCGACTTGTCAGCGAGCTGAGGAACCCTAATGGTTTACTCCTATACCGAGAAAAAACGTATTCGTAAGGATTTTGGTAAACGTCCACAAGTGTTGGACATACCTTATCTCCTTTCTATCCAGCTTGACTCGTTTCAGAAGTTCATCGAGCAAGATCCTGAAGGGCAGTATGGTCTGGAAGCAGCTTTCCGTTCCGTTTTCCCGATTCAGAGCTACAGCGGTAATTCCGAGCTGCAATACGTCAGCTACCGCCTTGGCGAACCGGTGTTTGACGTTCAGGAATGTCAGATCCGTGGCGTGACCTATTCCGCACCGCTGCGCGTAAAACTGCGTCTGGTGATCTACGAGCGCGAAGCGCCGGAAGGCACCGTAAAAGACATTAAAGAACAAGAAGTCTACATGGGCGAAATTCCGCTCATGACTGACAACGGTACCTTTGTAATCAATGGTACTGAGCGTGTTATCGTTTCTCAGCTGCACCGTAGTCCTGGCGTCTTCTTTGACTCCGACAAAGGTAAAACCCACTCTTCGGGTAAAGTGCTGTATAACGCGCGCATCATCCCTTACCGTGGTTCCTGGCTGGACTTCGAATTCGATCCGAAGGACAACCTGTTCGTACGTATTGACCGTCGCCGTAAACTGCCTGCGACCATTATTCTGCGTGCACTGAACTACACCACTGAGCAGATCCTTGACCTGTTCTTTGAAAAAGTTGTTTTCGAAATTCGCGACAACAAGCTGCAGATGGAACTGGTGCCGGAACGCCTGCGTGGTGAAACCGCTTCCTTTGACATTGAAGCTAACGGCAAAGTCTACGTCGAAAAAGGCCGTCGCATCACTGCGCGCCACATTCGCCAACTGGAAAAAGACGATATCAAACATATCGAAGTTCCGGTTGAATACATTGCTGGTAAAGTTGCGGCTAAAGACTACGTTGACGAATCTACTGGCGAGCTGATCTGCGCAGCTAACATGGAGCTGAGCCTGGATCTGCTGGCTAAGCTGAGCCAGTCTGGTCACAAGCGTATCGAAACGCTGTTCACTAACGATCTGGATCACGGTCCGTACATTTCTGAAACTGTACGTGTTGACCCAACCAACGATCGTCTGAGCGCACTGGTAGAAATCTACCGCATGATGCGTCCTGGTGAGCCGCCGACTCGTGAAGCTGCTGAAAGCCTGTTCGAGAACCTGTTCTTCTCCGAAGACCGCTATGACCTGTCTGCGGTTGGTCGTATGAAGTTCAACCGTTCTTTGCTGCGCGACGAAATCGAAGGTTCCGGTATCCTGAGCAAAGACGACATCATCGAAGTGATGAAGAAGCTCATCGATATCCGTAACGGTAAAGGCGAAGTCGATGATATCGACCACCTCGGCAACCGTCGTATCCGTTCCGTAGGCGAAATGGCGGAAAACCAGTTCCGCGTTGGCCTGGTACGTGTTGAGCGTGCGGTGAAAGAGCGTCTGTCTCTAGGCGATCTGGATACCCTGATGCCTCAGGATATGATCAACGCCAAGCCGATTTCTGCAGCAGTGAAAGAGTTCTTTGGTTCCAGCCAGCTGTCTCAGTTTATGGACCAGAACAACCCGCTGTCTGAGATTACGCACAAACGTCGTATCTCCGCACTCGGCCCAGGCGGTCTGACCCGTGAACGCGCAGGCTTCGAAGTTCGAGACGTACACCCGACTCACTACGGTCGCGTATGTCCAATCGAAACGCCTGAAGGTCCGAACATCGGTCTGATCAACTCCCTGTCCGTGTATGCACAGACTAACGAATACGGCTTCCTCGAGACTCCGTATCGTAAAGTGACCGACGGTGTTGTAACTGACGAAATTCATTACCTGTCTGCTATCGAAGAAGGCAACTACGTTATCGCTCAGGCGAACTCCAACCTGGATGACGAAGGCCACTTTGTAGAAGATCTGGTTACCTGCCGTAGCAAAGGCGAATCCAGCTTGTTCAGCCGCGACCAGGTTGACTACATGGACGTATCCACCCAGCAGGTGGTATCCGTCGGTGCGTCCCTGATCCCGTTCCTGGAACACGATGACGCCAACCGTGCATTGATGGGTGCGAACATGCAACGTCAGGCGGTTCCGACTCTGCGCGCTGATAAGCCGCTGGTTGGTACCGGTATGGAACGTGCTGTTGCCGTTGACTCCGGTGTTACTGCAGTTGCTAAACGTGGCGGTACTGTTCAGTACGTGGATGCTTCCCGTATCGTTATCAAAGTTAACGAAGACGAGATGTACCCGGGCGAAGCAGGTATCGACATTTATAACCTGACCAAATACACCCGTTCTAACCAGAACACCTGCATCAACCAGATGCCTTGCGTATCTCTGGGCGAGCCGGTTGAACGTGGTGATGTGCTGGCAGACGGTCCGTCCACCGACCTCGGTGAACTGGCGCTGGGTCAGAACATGCGCGTGGCATTCATGCCATGGAATGGTTACAACTTCGAAGACTCCATCCTCGTATCCGAGCGTGTTGTCCAGGAAGACCGTTTCACCACCATCCATATTCAGGAACTGGCATGTGTGTCCCGTGACACCAAGCTGGGGCCAGAAGAGATCACCGCTGACATCCCGAACGTGGGTGAAGCTGCGCTCTCCAAACTGGATGAATCCGGTATCGTTTATATCGGTGCAGAAGTGACCGGTGGCGACATTCTGGTTGGTAAGGTAACGCCGAAAGGTGAAACCCAGCTGACGCCAGAAGAGAAGCTGCTGCGTGCGATCTTCGGTGAGAAAGCGTCTGACGTTAAAGACTCTTCTCTGCGCGTGCCAAACGGTGTTTCCGGTACGATTATCGACGTTCAGGTCTTTACTCGCGATGGCGTAGAAAAAGACAAACGTGCGCTGGAAATCGAAGAGATGCAGCTGAAGCAGGCGAAAAAAGACCTGTCTGAAGAACTGCAGATCCTCGAAGCTGGCCTGTTCAGCCGTATCTACGCTGTGCTGGTTTCCGGTGGTGTTGAAGCTGAGAAGCTCGACAAACTACCGCGCGACCGCTGGTTAGAACTCGGCCTGACCGACGAAGAGAAACAGAATCAGCTGGAACAACTGGCTGAGCAGTACGACGAACTGAAACACGAATTCGAGAAAAAACTCGAAGCGAAACGCCGTAAAATCACTCAGGGCGACGATCTGGCACCGGGCGTGCTGAAGATTGTTAAGGTGTATCTGGCGGTTAAACGTCGGATCCAGCCTGGTGATAAGATGGCAGGTCGTCACGGTAACAAGGGTGTAATCTCTAAGATCAACCCGATCGAAGATATGCCACACGATGCTAACGGTACGCCGGTAGATATCGTACTGAACCCGCTGGGCGTACCATCGCGTATGAACATCGGTCAGATCCTTGAAACCCACCTGGGTATGGCTGCAAAAGGTATCGGCGATAAGATCAACGCCATGCTGAAACAGCAGCAGGAAGTCGCGAAACTGCGCGAATTCATCCAGCGTGCTTACGATCTGGGTTCAGATGTTCGTCAGAAAGTTGACCTGAATACCTTCAGCGATGAAGAAGTTCTGCGTCTGGCTGAAAACCTGAAAAAAGGTATGCCGATCGCAACGCCGGTATTCGACGGTGCGAAAGAGTCTGAAATCAAGGAACTGTTACAGCTGGGTGGCCTGCCGACTTCCGGTCAGATCACACTGTTCGACGGTCGTACCGGTGAGCAGTTCGAGCGCCAGGTTACCGTTGGCTATATGTACATGCTGAAACTGAACCACTTGGTTGATGACAAGATGCATGCGCGTTCTACCGGTTCTTACAGCCTGGTTACTCAGCAGCCGCTGGGTGGTAAGGCGCAGTTCGGTGGTCAGCGCTTCGGGGAGATGGAAGTGTGGGCGCTGGAAGCATATGGCGCAGCATACACCCTGCAGGAAATGCTCACCGTTAAGTCTGATGACGTGAACGGTCGTACTAAGATGTATAAAAACATCGTGGACGGCAACCATCAGATGGAACCAGGCATGCCGGAATCCTTCAACGTACTGTTGAAAGAGATTCGTTCGCTGGGTATCAACATCGAGCTGGAAGACGAGTAACTCTCGATCAAACAGGTCACTGGTGCTGGCGTAACAGCCAGCGCCAGATTGTGCTAACTCCGACGGGAGCAAATCCGTGAAAGATTTATTAAAGTTTCTGAAAGCGCAGACTAAAACCGAAGAGTTTGATGCGATCAAAATTGCTCTGGCCTCGCCAGACATGATCCGTTCATGGTCTTTCGGTGAAGTTAAGAAGCCGGAAACCATTAACTACCGTACGTTCAAACCTGAACGTGACGGCCTTTTCTGCGCCCGTATCTTTGGGCCGGTAAAAGACTACGAGTGCCTGTGCGGTAAGTACAAGCGCCTGAAACACCGTGGTGTGATCTGTGAGAAGTGCGGCGTTGAAGTGACCCAGACTAAAGTACGCCGTGAGCGTATGGGCCACATCGAGCTGGCGTCTCCGACTGCTCACATCTGGTTCCTGAAATCTCTGCCGTCCCGTATCGGTCTGCTGCTTGATATGCCGCTGCGCGATATCGAGCGCGTACTGTACTTCGAATCTTATGTAGTTATCGAAGGCGGTATGACTAACCTGGAACGTCAACAGATCCTGACTGAAGAGCAGTATCTGGACGCGCTGGAAGAGTTCGGTGACGAATTCGACGCGAAGATGGGTGCGGAAGCTATTCAGGCCCTGCTGAAGAGCATGGATCTGGAGCAAGAGTGTGAAACTCTGCGCGAAGAGCTGAACGAAACCAACTCCGAAACCAAGCGTAAGAAGCTGACCAAGCGTATCAAACTGCTGGAAGCCTTCGTACAGTCTGGCAACAAGCCAGAGTGGATGATCCTGACCGTTCTGCCGGTTCTGCCGCCAGATCTGCGTCCGCTGGTTCCGCTGGATGGTGGTCGTTTCGCAACGTCGGATCTGAACGATCTGTATCGTCGCGTTATCAACCGTAACAACCGTCTGAAGCGTCTGCTGGATCTGGCTGCGCCGGACATCATCGTACGCAACGAAAAACGTATGCTGCAGGAAGCGGTTGACGCCCTGCTGGATAACGGTCGTCGCGGTCGTGCGATCACCGGTTCTAACAAACGTCCTCTGAAATCTTTGGCCGACATGATCAAAGGTAAGCAGGGTCGTTTCCGTCAGAACCTGCTCGGTAAGCGTGTTGACTACTCCGGTCGTTCTGTAATCACCGTAGGTCCATACCTGCGTCTGCATCAGTGCGGTCTGCCGAAGAAAATGGCACTGGAACTGTTCAAACCGTTCATCTACGGCAAGCTGGAACTGCGTGGCCTGGCCACCACCATCAAAGCCGCTAAGAAAATGGTTGAGCGTGAAGAAGCTGTCGTTTGGGATATCCTGGACGAAGTTATCCGCGAACACCCGGTACTGCTGAACCGTGCACCAACACTGCACCGTCTGGGTATCCAGGCATTTGAACCGGTACTGATCGAAGGTAAAGCTATCCAGCTGCACCCGCTGGTTTGTGCGGCATATAACGCCGACTTCGATGGTGACCAGATGGCTGTTCACGTACCGCTGACGCTGGAAGCCCAGCTCGAAGCGCGTGCGCTGATGATGTCTACCAACAACATCCTGTCTCCGGCGAACGGCGAACCTATCATCGTTCCGTCTCAGGACGTTGTATTGGGTCTGTACTACATGACCCGTGACTGTGTTAACGCCAAAGGCGAAGGCATGGTGCTGACTGGCCCGAAAGAAGCTGAGCGTATCTATCGCGCAGGTCTGGCCTCTCTGCATGCGCGCGTTAAAGTGCGTATCACCGAATATGAAAAAGATGAAAACGGCGAATTCGTTGCGAAAACCAGCCTGAAAGACACGACCGTTGGCCGTGCCATTCTGTGGATGATCGTACCGAAAGGTCTGCCTTTCTCCATCGTCAACCAGGCGCTGGGCAAGAAAGCTATCTCCAAAATGCTGAACACCTGTTACCGCATTCTGGGCCTGAAGCCGACCGTTATCTTCGCTGACCAGACAATGTACACCGGCTTTGCATATGCAGCGCGTTCAGGTGCATCTGTTGGTATTGATGACATGGTCATCCCAGAGAAGAAACACGAGATCATCTCTGAAGCGGAAGCTGAAGTTGCTGAGATCCAGGAGCAGTTCCAGTCTGGTCTGGTAACCGCAGGCGAACGCTATAACAAAGTTATCGATATCTGGGCTGCGGCGAACGATCGTGTATCCAAAGCGATGATGGATAACCTGCAAACCGAAACCGTTATTAACCGTGACGGCGTAGAAGAGCAGCAGGTTTCCTTCAACAGCATCTACATGATGGCCGACTCCGGTGCGCGTGGTTCTGCAGCACAGATTCGTCAGCTGGCCGGTATGCGTGGTCTGATGGCGAAGCCAGATGGCTCCATCATCGAAACGCCAATCACCGCGAACTTCCGTGAAGGTCTGAACGTACTCCAGTACTTCATCTCTACTCACGGTGCTCGTAAAGGTCTGGCGGATACCGCACTGAAAACAGCGAACTCCGGTTATCTGACTCGTCGTCTGGTTGACGTCGCGCAGGACCTGGTTGTTACTGAAGACGATTGCGGCACTCTGGAAGGCATCACCATGACCCCGGTTATCGAGGGTGGTGACGTTAAAGAGCCGCTGCGCGATCGCGTTCTGGGTCGTGTAACTGCTGAAGACGTTCTGAAGCCGGGTACGGCGGATATTCTGGTTCCACGCAACACGCTGCTGCACGAACAGTGGTGTGATCTGCTGGAAGAGAACTCCGTTGACTCCGTTAAAGTCCGTTCCGTTGTATCTTGTGACACCGACTTTGGTGTATGTGCGCACTGCTACGGTCGTGACCTGGCGCGTGGCCACATCATCAACAAAGGTGAAGCAATCGGCGTTATCGCGGCACAGTCCATCGGTGAACCGGGTACACAGCTGACGATGCGTACGTTCCACATCGGTGGTGCGGCATCTCGTGCGGCTGCTGAATCCAGCATCCAGGTGAAAAACAAAGGTAGCATCCGTCTGAGCAACGCGAAGTCGGTTGTGAACTCCAGCGGTAAACTGGTTATCACCTCACGTAACACCGAACTGAAACTGATCGACGAATTCGGCCGTACCAAAGAAAGCTATAAAGTGCCTTACGGCTCCGTTATGGCGAAAGGTGATGGCGAACAGGTTGCTGGCGGCGAAACCGTAGCAAACTGGGATCCGCATACCATGCCGGTTATCACCGAAGTGAGTGGTTTCGTCCGCTTCACTGACATGATCGACGGCCAGACCATTACTCGTCAGACCGACGAGCTGACCGGTCTGTCTTCTCTGGTGGTTCTGGATTCTGCAGAGCGTACTGCGGGTGGTAAAGACCTGCGTCCGGCACTGAAAATTGTTGATGCTCAGGGCAACGACGTTCTGATCCCAGGCACCGATATGCCTGCTCAGTACTTCCTGCCGGGTAAAGCGATTGTTCAGCTGGAAGATGGCGTACAGATCAGCTCTGGTGACACCCTGGCGCGTGTTCCGCAGGAATCCGGCGGTACCAAGGATATCACCGGTGGTCTGCCGCGCGTTGCGGACCTGTTCGAAGCACGTCGTCCGAAAGAGCCGGCAATCCTGGCTGAAATCAGCGGGATCATTTCCTTCGGTAAAGAAACCAAAGGTAAACGTCGTCTGGTTATCACCCCGGTAGACGGTAGCGAACCGTACGAAGAGATGATTCCGAAATGGCGTCAGCTCAACGTGTTCGAAGGTGAACGTGTAGAACGTGGTGACGTAGTTTCCGACGGTCCGGAAGCGCCGCACGACATCCTGCGTCTGCGTGGTGTGCATGCTGTAACTCGTTACATCGTTAACGAAGTTCAGGACGTATACCGTCTGCAGGGTGTTAAGATTAACGATAAACACATCGAAGTTATCGTTCGTCAGATGCTGCGTAAAGCCACCATCGAAAGCGCTGGTAGCTCCGACTTCCTGGAAGGCGAGCAGGTTGAATACTCCCGCGTCAAGATCGCAAACCGCGAGCTGGAAGCGAACGGCAAAGTGGGTGCAACGTTCTCCCGCGATCTGCTGGGTATCACCAAAGCGTCTCTGGCAACCGAGTCCTTCATCTCTGCAGCATCGTTCCAGGAAACCACGCGTGTCCTGACCGAAGCAGCTGTTGCAGGTAAACGTGATGAACTGCGCGGTCTGAAAGAGAACGTCATCGTGGGTCGTCTGATCCCGGCAGGTACTGGTTATGCGTACCACCAGGATCGTATGCGCCGTCGCGCAGCGGGCGAACTGCCAGCTGCACCGCAGGTAACTGCTGAAGATGCGTCTGCCAGCCTGGCAGAACTGCTGAACGCAGGCCTGGGCGGTTCTGACAACGATTAATCGTTGCCGACCATAATAAAAAACCCGCTTCGGCGGGTTTTTTTATGTCTATGTTATTTCTGATGGCGTTTATCAGGTCTACGAAGCCATCCGGCAGTGTCATTAATTTATCGGTGGTAACCGCCGATAAAGCTCAATCATATCGCCGGCCAGATCCTGAATCACCATGGCATTCATCAGGTGGTCCTGCGAATGGACGGTGATGAGATTAACCGGTAGTTTGCCGGTGCCCTCGTCAATACCGATCAGCTGGGTCTGGATTTTATGCGCTTGTTTGACGTACTCGCGTGATTCCGTCATCGCTTGTTCTGCACCGGCGAAATCACCCTTACGCGCCAGTTGCAGTGCCGTCAGGGCCTGGCTGCGTGCAGCGCCAGCGTTTACCAATAACTCCATGATGATCGTTTCTAACTCTTCCATACCATCACTCCAGTAGTTTCAGCGCCTTATCCAGTACCGCATCGCCTTTCATCATGCCGTAATCCATCATGTCGATAACGGCGACCTTTTTGCCTAGTGGGTCGGCGATCGCCTGTAGCTTGGCCTGTTCATACTTAACCTGTGGACCGAGCAAAACGATATCCGCTGTAGCGATATTCTCTTCAAACTCGGCCACCGGGACGGCTTTGATAGTGACGTCGACGCCTTTTTTCTGGGCGGCATCTTTCATCCTTTGCACCAGCATGCTGGTGGACATTCCGGCGGCACAGCATAAAACGATGTTTTTCATAAGCAGTCTCGATCAACATGTGTGAGTTGATAATTATCGCGAGCCAGCTATAGCAACAACTGCTTTGCAACGATTGTGTGCAAGGCATCACAAAGAAAGCCGCTTTTTCTGAAACCGGTTACAAAAAGAGGCAGAACCCTGCGATCTGGACCAGGGCCAGCGGCTTTTTGACTCGCTTATCACATGCTGGAATATATAATTACTGTCAATAAAGACATGTTATAAAAAACAGTATTGACAGCGTTTTTTAAACCCGTATGTTAATACTTAACAGCGGAGAAATTGTAGTTTGCTGTTAACGTAGTAAGTGTTAGTAGAGCTTGATTGGGGTTTGCGATAAAGGCCACGAAGTATTTTTTGTATGGGATAGTCGATGCTGAAAACGCTATCTTTTCACTTCGACAATGCTTTCAGGCCACGTAGTTGATATATCTAATCGCAAAAAGTCAGTAAAACGCGACGATGTAACGCCATGATTTTATAGTAAATATTTGTGATTCTGCTTTTCTGGTTATCACAAGGGAAATAAGGCAACGCATCAAAGAGTATATGTCGCGAGGGGAAGTGTACTTGTTTAGGTCACCAGCCTTGAGTTCTATTATCAAGCGGGTGGAATATGTTTAACGGTAAATAGAGGAAAGCTTTAGTTAGTATCAATATCCAATATTATCTATAGTAAACGTGTACATTTTAAAGTAGTACCATCAGCAGTATTAAATCGTTAAGTTTATTAATGTTAAATTTGAAGTGTGTAGTAACGTAAAGCCCTGACTGCAATAGTCGGGGCTTTTGTTCATTGTAGATCAAGCTGTTATCCAGGATGCTTAGCCGCGATGGTTCAACATTGCATCACTCAGTGGGTATTAAAAAAATTAATGCTTGCTTAATGATTAGAAGTAGGTCTACTATAGCGGCATCGGTTTGGAACACAGACCTTATGCAAGCAGTTTTAGTAAAGCAGTTCTCAGTTCAAGCGTTATCCTCAGATACTCTTCTTCATGAGCCTCCTCCCTAAGTGCCCCATAAGTTAATTTCTGCAAAACAGGCCATCTTCGCTGCATAAGCGGCTCAAAAACATGAAAGGAAGTATCTATGTCTAACAAAATGACTGGTTTAGTAAAATGGTTTAACTCTGATAAAGGCTTCGGCTTTATCACTCCTCAGGACGGTAGCAAGGATGTGTTTGTGCATTTCTCCGCTATCCAGAGTAACGATTTTAAAACGTTAGATGAAGGTCAAAAGGTGGAGTTCTCCGTGGAGAATGGCGCTAAAGGCCCGTCTGCTGTTAACGTTGTCGCGCTGTAATCGCCGATAATTTCACGAGCGCTTACGATAGCGATGAAGGCCAGAGCCCGAGCAGTTAAGTGTCAGTGAAGAAAAAACCCGCGAAAGCGGGTTTTTTTGTTTATGCGATTGCTCCTGACCTACGGTACCTGTGAAGCGCGCCCCAGATAGCTGTCCCAGTCTTTCCACACGGGCTGTAAACCCTGGGCCATGAGTGCTTCAGCAACGGCTTCTGGGCGACGATCGTCGTGTGGGGAGAACTGTTCCAGTTCGGGGTGGTTATCGGCATAACCACCGGGCTGGGTTTTTGAGAAGGCGCTGACGTTGTTGATCGCCAACGGGATCACATGGTCACGAAACCATGGCGATTCGCGGGTGGAGAGCGACAGCTCAATTTCTGGCGCCAGTAAACGAAACGCGCAAATGGTCTGGACCAACTGTCGCTCATCCATGATCGATGCAGGCTCAACGCCTCCGGTGCATGGGCGCAGGCGAGGGAAGGAGATAGAGTAACGGCTCTGCCAGTAATGCTGCTGCATCCATAGCAGATGTTCAGCCACCATATAGCAATCAACCCGCCAGCTGTCGGACAAACCAATCAACGCGCCAAGACCGATTTTGTCGATCCCTGCGCGGCCCAGCCTGTCCGGCGTTTCCAGGCGCCAGAAGAAATCCTGCTTTTTCCCTTTTAAATGGTGACGAGCGTAAGTTGCCTCATGATAACTCTCCTGATACACCATCACGCCATCCAGCCCCAGCGTCTTCAGCTCTGCATATTCAGCCTCTGACAACGGCTGTACCTCCATCTGTAAAGAGGCGAACTGGCGGCGAATGGCGGGCAAATGGCGACGAAAGTAATCCATCCCCACTTTTGCCTGATGTTCACCGGTGACCAGCAGCAGATGCTCAAAGCCCAGCTCACGGATAGCCGCACACTCCCGTATTATCTCATCTTCGTCCAGCGTTTTGCGTTTGATACGGTTGCTCATCGAAAAACCACAGTAGGTGCAGTCGTTGGCGCAAAGGTTGGAGAGATACAACGGCACGTAAAAGCTCACCGTGTTACCAAAACGCTGACGGGTGAGCTTCTGCGCCCGCTGCGCCAGCGGCTCCAGATAATCGGCGGCGGCAGGAGAGAGCAATGCCATCAGATCGTCGCGACTAAGATGCGAAGCGTTGAGGGCGCGCTCCACGTCAGCGGCGGTTTTACCGTTGATACGCAGGCGGATGTCGTCCCAGTCCATCTGTCGCCAGCGGTCGCTGAACGTTTTCATGCGAAGGCCTCCAGGAATCCGGTTAACGGGCTGGTGGGACTTGCCTGCGAACTTTTGCTTCCTGGTACCGCCTGGCGTGCCAGCAAGCCAGCTTCAACGGCCAGACGGAAGGCGGTTGCCATCATCACCGGGCTGTCGGCTACCGCGATTGCCGTATTGACCAACACCGCGTCGGCGCCCATTTCCAGCGCCTGCGTGGCGTGGCTGGGGACGCCGATGCCTGCATCAACCACCACCGGCACGGTCGCCTGTTGGATAATAATCTCCAGCATCGCTTTGGTTTCCAGCCCCTGATTAGAACCGATGGGCGCGCCGAGCGGCATGACTGCAGAACAGCCTACTTCTTCCAGCCGTTTGCACAGCACCGGATCTGCGCCACAGTAAGGCAGTACCACGAAGCCCTTTTTCACCAGTGCTTCTGCGGCTTTCAATGTTTCGATTGGATCGGGTAACAGCCAGCGGGCGTCCGGATGGATTTCTAATTTCAGCCAGTTTGTGCCCAGCGCTTCACGCGCTAACTGGGCAGCAAAAATCGCCTCTTCAGCGGTTTTTGCCCCCGAAGTGTTGGGCAACAGCGTCACACCAGCTTCTACCAGCGGCGCCAGAATGGCATCGTTGTGCTGACGCAAATCCACGCGCTTCATGGCCAGCGTTACCAGTTGGCTGCCGGAGGCGCGAATCGCCTCGACCATCAGCTGCGATGAAGCAAACTTTCCGGTGCCGGTGAACAGATGCGAATCAAACGTTTTGTCGGCAATACGTAACATATCAACCCCCTGCAATAACCTGAAAAAGCAGGATCTGGTCGCCTTCCTGCACGATTTGCTGCTCCCACTGCTCGCGCGGGAGGATCTGCTGATTGAGCGCCAGCGCCGCGCCCGGTTTAAGCTGATTAAGCGCAGTGAGCAGCCCACTGACGGTTTGTCCTTCGGCGCACTGCATCGGCTCATCATTGAACTGAATCTGCATGTTGCCCTCCGCATACCGGGCAGCCGCTGGCGCGTCGTAGTGCGAAGCTGCGCCACTGGCTGGTTTTACCGTCAAACAGGCGTAGCTCTCCGCTGGGCGTCTCAATACCGCTGAGCAATTTAATCGCTTCCAACGCTTGCAAGGTGCCCATCACGCCCACAACTGGTCCGACGATACCGGCGGTACGGCAGTTGCGTTCGGGCTCTACATCGTCCGGCCACAGGCAGCGGTAACATCCTTGTTCCCACGGGGGCGTCAGCACCATCAGTTGGCCGCCAAAGCCGACGGCGCTGGCGGTGACGAGCGGGGTGTTGAGCGTTACGCAGGCGGCGTTAATTTCCTGGCGCGTGGCCATGTTATCGGTACAGTCGAGCACCACATCGGCACGCGCTACCGCATGCCGAAGCGCATCGCCTTTCAGTCGCTGCTGGAGTGACACCAGCTCGATATCTGGGTTGAGCCGCGTCAGGCGCTGCTGGGCAACCTGCGATTTTGAACGTGCGATATCATCAGTGGTAAACAGGATCTGGCGCTGCAGGTTGCTCAGATGAATGTCGTCATCGTCTACCAGCGTCAATTTTCCGATGCCTGCTCCCGCCAGATACAGCGCGGCAGGCGAACCTAACCCGCCTAAACCGACAATCAGCACATGGCTATCGAGTAGCTTTTGCTGGCCTTCAATGGCGATATCGCCGAGCAGGATCTGCCGGCTGTAACGCATAAAGTCGCGGTCATTCATCGCCCACTCCCGCGATATCCAGTAGTTGGGCCGTGGCGACCTGCCAGTCAGCCGCCTGGGTAATGGCGCTGACCACGGCAATGCTGCCGACGCCGGTCGCCAGTACCGCCGGGGCGCGCTCAAGGCTGATACCGCCAATGGCGACGGTCGGGTAATCCGCTAGTCGTTCAATATGGTTTGCCAGTTGCGTGAGTCCCTGCGGGGCGGAAGGCATCTGTTTGGTTTGCGTGGGAAAAACATGACCCAGCGCGATATAAGAAGGCTTAGCGGCGAGCGCGATGTCGATTTCCATATCATCGTGAGTGGAGACCCCCAGGCGCAGCCCCGCCGCCTGAATCGCCTTCAGGTCAGTGGTTTCAAGATCTTCCTGGCCCAGATGTACGCCGTAAGCGCGGTGCTTAATTGCCAGACGCCAGTAGTCGTTGATAAACAGGCGGGCGTCATAGCGACGCCCCAGTTCAATGGCGGCCATAACGTCGGCTTCGACCTCTTCATCACGCTTATCTTTAATGCGCAGTTGGATCGTGCATACGCCCGCCTGCAGCAAGCGTTCAATCCATTGCACGCTGTCCACCACCGGGTAAAGCCCGAGGCGAAACGGCACGGTCGGGAAATCAGGCTGGTACATTACGCCTCCTCTTTTTTGAGGTAGATTTCGCCGCCTTTGGCGCGGAAGTTCTCCGACATATCTGCCATGCCGACTTCAATCGTTTGTGCAGCAGCGTAGTCGCGAACCTCCTGGCTGATTTTCATCGAGCAGAACTTCGGCCCGCACATGGAGCAGAAGTGGGCGACCTTACCGGATTCTTGTGGCAGGGTTTCATCGTGGTAGGCACGGGCGGTGAACGGGTCGAGCGCGAGGTTAAACTGGTCTTCCCAGCGGAATTCGAAGCGCGCTTTCGACATGGCGTTATCGCGGATCTGCGCGCCCGGATGACCTTTTGCTAAGTCAGCTGCATGGGCGGCAATCTTGTAGGTAATCAACCCTTGTTTAACATCTTCTTTGTTCGGCAGGCCGAGGTGCTCTTTTGGCGTGACGTAGCACAGCATCGCGCAGCCAAACCAACCGATCATCGCCGCACCGATCCCGGAAGTGAAGTGGTCGTAGCCCGGCGCGATATCGGTGGTCAACGGTCCTAAAGTGTAGAACGGTGCTTCATGGCAGTGCTCCAGCTCTTCAGTCATGTTGCGCTGGATCATATGCATGGGCACATGACCCGGGCCTTCTATCATCACCTGCACGTCGTATTCCCAGGCGATTTTGGTCAGCTCGCCCAGCGTATGCAGCTCGGAGAACTGCGCTTCGTCGTTCGCATCCTGAATTGAACCCGGGCGCAGGCCGTCACCCAGCGACAAAGAGACGTCGTAGGCGGCGCAGATTTCGCAAATCTCGCGGAAATGTTCGTACAGGAAGTTCTCTTTGTGATGAGAAAGGCACCATTTCGCCATAATTGAACCGCCGCGTGAGACAATGCCGGTCAGGCGTTTGGCAGTCATCGGCACGTAGCGCAGCAGCACGCCCGCGTGAATGGTGAAGTAGTCGACGCCCTGTTCGGCCTGCTCCAGCAGCGTGTCGCGGAAGGCTTCCCAGGTGAGATCTTCGGCGATCCCGTTGACCTTCTCCAGCGCCTGGTAGATCGGCACAGTACCGATCGGTACCGGACTGTTACGCAGGATCCACTCGCGGGTTTCGTGGATATAGCGACCGGTGGAGAGATCCATCACCGTGTCAGCGCCCCAGCGCGTCGACCACACCAGCTTCTCTACCTCCTCTTCAATGGAGGAGGTGACGGCAGAGTTACCAATGTTGGCGTTAACCTTCACCAGGAAGTTGCGACCGATAATCATCGGCTCGGATTCCGGGTGGTTGATGTTGGCAGGAATAATCGCGCGGCCCGCGGCCACTTCATCACGCACGAATTCCGGCGTGATGTTTTCCGGCAGGCGTGCACCAAAGTTCATCCCCGGATGCTGGTGACGCAGCACTTCACTGCGAATGCGCTCGCGGCCCATGTTTTCACGGATGGCGATGAACTCCATCTCCGGGGTCACTATTCCCTGGCGGGCGTAGTGCAGTTGGGTGACTCGCTTACCCGCTTTGGCGCGCTTTGGCGTCAGCAGGCCGGTGAAACGCAGCTCGTCCAGGCCATCGTCGGCCAGACGTTCTTTGGTATAAGCGGAACTCCGGTCGTCTAATTCTTCGCTATCGTTACGCGCCGCAATCCACGGTTGGCGCAGCTTTGCCAGACCCTGCTGGACGTTAATCGCCACGTCAGGATCGCCATACGGTCCGGAGGTGTCGTATACCGGAACGGCTTCGTTCTCTTCGAACTGCGGGTTGTCTTTTGTGCCGCCAGTCAGCGTTGGGCTGAGCTGAATTTCGCGCATCGGAATGCGGATATCCGGCTGCGAACCGGTAATATAAATGCGTTTTGAGTTAGGGAAGGCGGTCCCTTCCAGGGTATCGATAAAATGTTGGGCCTGGGCGCGCTGTTCGCGGCGTGATGGTTTAGTAGTGGCAGACATAGCTCATTCCAAATAAAAGTAAGGATATGGCTTGTCAGACGACGGATGAAGCAAGAGAGAAGCTCGCCCGGAGGCGATGCTATTGTAGATTGACTCTTGTTCCCTTCGCAGGTTTTAACCTGATCAGGTTCCGCGGATCCCGAATTAACGGTCTCAGCCTTTTCCACTCATGCTGCTGTGGAAAATAAGCACTCCGACAAGAAGTAACCTCAGTAAAGAGGTAATGAATGTAAACTACGCGTTAATGCCGTAAATCTCAAGCATGACGTTTGAGAGTGCTGCTCTCGTGCATCGCGTCAAATACCAGCATGATCAGCTTATCTTCCAGCACGAATCGGGCTTCCAGTGCTTCGCCGAGATCCGATAAAACCTGTTGAAATTCAAGGAAGTTATCATGATCAATCGCAGTTTCCAGGCTGGAGTCATAGTAGTCCATGATCAGCTGCGTATTGGCTTCCAGCAGCGGCCAAATTTTTGTGGCTTTTAAAAGCTGCCCGTTCCCTTCCAATTTATGGAGAATACGTTCATAAATACTGAAGTGTCCGGTGGAGAGGTAATCGACCAGGCTCTGACAAAAATCATCCAGCGCTTTTTCATTGAGTCGCATGTACGATTCTTTGCCAGGCTTAATGCCAACCAGATTGTAGTAAGCCACGAGCAGGTGCTTACGTACATGTAGCCAGCGATCAACCAGTTTATTACTTCCTCCGACGTGCTCCGTCAGGCTTTCCAGCTGGTTTAACATGATTGACTCCGCAAGATGGTGTTTAGGAACTGCTCACCCGTAAATGTAAAAATAATGTAAACAACATGCCTGTGAAGCAAAGGTTGCGCAAGAGATATGGATCGTATAATTGAAAAATTAGATAGCGGCTGGTGGATCGTCAGTCATGAGCAAAAGTTATGGTTACCTCATGGCGAGCTACCTTATGGCGACGCAGCCCGTTTTGATCTGATTGGTCAGCGCGCGCTGCCAATAGGCGAGTGGGAAGGGGAGACTGTCTGGCTGGTGCAGCAGCAGCGTCGACACGATATGGGGTCGGTGCGCCAGGTCATTGACCAGGACGTTGGCCTGTTTCAACTGGCCGGACGCGGCGTACAGCTGGCGGAGTTCTATCGCTCGCATAAATTCTGCGGCTACTGCGGCCATCCCATGCACCCGAGTAAAACGGAGTGGGCGATGCTCTGTAGCCACTGCCGTGAACGTTATTACCCGCAAATTGCCCCGTGCATAATCGTCGCTATTCGCCGAGATGATTCCATCCTGCTTGCCCAACATGTTCGCCATCGTAACGGCGTGCATACCGTACTGGCGGGTTTTGTCGAAGTAGGTGAGACCTTAGAACAGGCGGTGGCGCGTGAAGTTATGGAAGAAAGCGGGATTAAGGTGAAAAATCTGCGCTATGTCACTTCTCAGCCGTGGCCATTCCCACAGTCTTTGATGACCGCATTTATGGCGGAGTATGATAGCGGCGAAATCGTCATCGACCCGAAAGAGCTGCTGGAAGCGAACTGGTATCGCTATGACGACTTACCGCTCTTACCCCCGCCGGGTACAGTCGCGCGTCGATTGATTGAAGACACTGTGGCAATGTGTCGGGCTGAGTACGAGTAAAGAGCGAGTGGTGATACACTGATGGACTGACGCAATAAGGAACTGCAAAAATGACCGAACTGAAGAACGATCGTTATCTGCGTGCGCTGCTGCGCCAGCCCGTTGATGTCACTCCGGTATGGATGATGCGCCAGGCAGGCCGCTATCTACCGGAATACAAAGCTACCCGTGCCGAAGCGGGCGATTTTATGGCGCTGTGCAAAAATGCCGAGCTGGCCTGCGAAGTCACGTTGCAGCCGCTGCGTCGCTATAAACTTGATGCCGCGATCCTCTTCTCGGATATCCTGACGATCCCGGATGCGATGGGACTCGGGCTGTATTTTGAAGCAGGAGAAGGTCCACGCTTTACCTCTCCAATTACCAGCAAGGCTGACGTCGACAAACTGCCGATCCCGGATCCGGAAGATGGGTTGGGGTACGTGATGAACGCGGTGCGTACTATCCGCCGTGAACTGAAAGGCGAAGTGCCGCTGATCGGCTTCTCCGGTAGTCCGTGGACGCTGGCGACCTACATGGTTGAAGGCGGCAGCAGCAAAGCCTTCACCGTGATTAAAAAGATGATGTACGCCGATCCTAAAGCGCTGCATCTGCTGCTTGATAAGCTGGCGAAGAGCGTCACGCTGTACCTGAACGCGCAGATCAAAGCGGGTGCGCAGTCGGTGATGATTTTCGACACCTGGGGTGGCGTGCTGACCGGTCGCGACTATCAGCAGTTCTCTTTGTACTACATGCACAAAATCGTTGATGGCCTGCTGCGCGAGAACGAAGGTCGTCGCGTACCGGTGACGCTGTTTACCAAAGGCGGTGGTCAGTGGCTGGAAGCGATGGCGGAAACCGGCTGTGATGCGTTAGGTCTCGACTGGACCACTGACATTGCCGATGCGCGTCGTCGTGTAGGTCATAAAGTGGCGCTCCAGGGCAATATGGATCCGTCCATGCTGTATGCGCCGCCAGCCCGCATCGAAGAAGAGGTGGCGACAATTCTGGCCGGATTCGGTCAGGGTGAAGGGCATGTCTTTAACCTGGGCCACGGCATTCATCAGGACGTCCCGCCAGAACATGCGGGTGTCTTTGTGGAGGCGGTACATCGGTTGTCCGAACAGTACCACCGCTAAGGAGTCATCATGGATCTCGCGTCATTACGCGCGCAGCAGCTTGAACTGGCCTCTTCAGTGATCCGCGAGGATCGTCTGAAGACCGATCCGCCGGATCTGATCGGCGGGGCGGACGTTGGGTTTGAGCAGGGTGGCGAAGTGACGCGAGCCGCGATGGTCTTACTGAAGTATCCCACGCTTGAACTGGTCGAATACAAGGTGGCGCGTATCGCCACCACCATGCCCTACATTCCCGGTTTTCTCTCCTTTCGTGAAACTCCCGCGCTGATGGCCGCCTGGCAACTGCTCTCGCACAAGCCAGATCTGCTGTTCGTTGACGGTCATGGCATTTCTCACCCGCGTCGTCTGGGCGTGGCCAGCCATTTTGGCCTGCTGGTGGATGTCCCGACGATCGGCGTGGCGAAAAAGCGGCTGTGCGGCAAGTTTGAACCGCTCGCTGCTGAACCTGGTGCGCTAGCGCCGTTGCTGGATAAAGGTGAACAACTGGCATGGGTCTGGCGCAGCAAAGCGCGCTGTAACCCGTTGTTTATTTCCACGGGCCACCGCGTGAGTATGGACAGCGCACTGGCGTGGGTTCAACGCTGTATGAACGGCTATCGTTTGCCGGAACCCACACGCTGGGCAGATGCGGTGGCATCCGAACGCCCGGCTTTTACTCGGCTTGCAGCAAAAACGCCCCATATCGGGTAAACTGCGGCTAATTTCCGTATTTGAGAACTCATCATGTTACAAAATCCGATTCACCTGCGTCTGGAGAAGCTGGAAAGCTGGCAGCACGTCACGTTTATGGCTTGTCTGTGCGAACGCATGTACCCAAACTACGCCATGTTCTGCAAGCAAACTGAATTTGGCGATGGACAGATTTACCGCCGAATTCTGGATCTGATTTGGGAAGCGCTGACGGTTAAAGACGCGAAAATCAATTTCGACAGCCAGCTGGAAAAATTTGAAGAGGCCATTCCTTCTGCAGACGATTACGATCTGTACGGTGTTTATCCGGCGATTGATGCCTGTGTGGCATTAAGCGAACTGATGCATTCGCGTCTTAGCGGTGAAACGCTGGAGCATGCAATCGAAGTGAGTAAGGCTTCGATTACGACGGTTGCGATGCTGGAAATGACTCAGGCTGGTCGCGAAATGACCGATGAAGAGCTCAAAGAGAACCCTGCCGTTGAGCAAGAATGGGATATTCAGTGGGAAATTTTCCGACTTTTAGCCGACTGTGAAGAACGCGATATTGAGCTGATAAAAGGGCTGCGTGCAGACCTGCGCGAGGCTGGCGAGAGCAATATTGGTATAAATTTTCAGCAATGACACCACAAAACGTGATTTAACGCCTGATTTGTCGTGCCTGAAGGCTTCCCATCCGCCCCCGGTCTGGTCTACATTTGGGGGGCGAAAAAAAGTGGCTATCGGTGCGTGTATGCAGGAGAGTGCTTTTCTGGCATTTCCGTCGCACTCGATGCTTAGCAAGCGATAAACACATTGTAAGGATAACTTATGAACAAGACTCAACTGATTGATGTAATTGCAGACAAAGCAGAACTGTCTAAAACACAGGCTAAAGCTGCTCTGGAATCCACTCTGGCTGCTATTACTGAGTCTCTGAAAGAAGGCGATGCTGTACAACTGGTTGGTTTCGGTACCTTCAAAGTGAACCACCGTGCTGAGCGCACTGGCCGCAACCCGCAGACCGGTAAAGAAATCAAAATCGCCGCAGCTAACGTACCGGCATTTGTTTCTGGTAAAGCACTGAAAGACGCGGTTAAGTAATTCGCGTGGCAGTGAACAGTTTTAACGAAGGGGCGGTTTCGCCCCTTTTGTCCATCTGGCGTCATACGCTTTGGCTTTCAGGTGTTCTGTTACTGTCTGCCTGCGGTAGCCATTCTGAGCTTCCTCCTTTCACGGCCAGCGGCTATGTTGGCGATCAGGGGGCGGTACGCATTTGGCGTAAAGACTCCGGTGACGATGTTCACTTGCTCTCGGTATTTAGTCCGTGGCGTAAAGGCGAAACCACTACCAGTGAATACCGCTGGCAGGGTGATTCGCTCTCTCTGATAGAACTCAACGTTTACAGTAAACCGGCTGAACATGTCCGTATACGCTTCGATGACCGGGGCGAACTGAGCTTCATGCAGCGTGAAGTCGACGGGCAAAAGCAGCAGCTTTCCAGCGATCAAATCGCGCTTTACCGCTATCGAGCCGATCAAATTCGCCAGACCAGCGATGCGCTGCGTCAGGGGCGGGTGATATTGCGTCAGGGACGTTGGCATGCGGATAACACGGTCACAACCTGTGAAGGTGAAACGCTGAAGCCAGACCTGGAGTCGTGGGCGATAAACCATATCGAGCGCCGCCAGAGACATTCATCCGTAGAGGTGAGTGTGGCATGGCTGGAAGCGCCCGAAGGGTCGCAGCTACTGCTGGTCGCCAATGAAGATTTTTGTCACTGGCAGCCTACAGCCAAAACTTTCTGAAAACCTGAATACAGGAAATCAGCAGGCCTGATCCGTATAGCGTCATCAGGCATTAAGTCTTTTACCAGTGGCCCATTCCCATATGGCCGCCGCCGCGATGGTTACCGCCACCGCCGCATCCGCCGTAGCCCATTCCCGCGCCACGTGGCACGCCAGCCTGCGCCATTGCGACATCACGTTTAACGCGCTGCTCGTCCAGAGACTGATTCAACGCTTCCATCTCTTTTGCAACGGCGTTAATTTTTGCCGTGTCCGGCGAGCTGGCCGTTAATAGTGCATTGTACTCATAACGTTTGGATGTCAGCTGTTGGCGCAACGCGCTGGTCTGGGAATAATAATCATCATAGATTTTCTGTGCGGCAGCCTGCTGCTCAGCGGTCATTGGCGTACCGCCCCGTTGCTGCATTCCGTCGCCATATCCCCAGTGATTCTGTGCCAGTACCGGGGTGGAGCCAAGTGCGATAAGAGAAAGTGCAATCAGTGCCAGTTTGTTGTTCCGTTTCATCGTTCGTTCTCCTGTTGGTTACTTACATTCCCTTTTGCATCTTCCGTGCCAAAGCGGCAATCCCAGTCCTGCGGGCGTTGTACCCGCCGTCTTTGCAGGGAAACGAGTAAAAATGACTCGCCAGAACGCGTCAGCGAGTCATTTTTACCCGTTACTTTCAGCTGTTTGTGTCTGAGGGCAGGGTTATCAGGGGGAAAAAATGGCATGATTTCTGCTGTATACCTGCAACGATGAAAGGAACAAGCGGGGTGAAGGGAGAGCGTATGCGTCTTTATAAGGATACGGTGGCAAAGTGGTTGAGCCGACTCTTGCTAGCGGCAATCCTGGTTTTGGTCGGCTGGTTTTCGATTATGACCATTCGGGACTATGGGCGGGAAAGTGGTGCCGCGCGGCAAACGCTACTGGAAAAAGGCAGCGTGCTCATTCGCGCTCTGGAGTCTGGTACGCGCGTAGGCATGGGGATGCGCATGCATCATGCCCAGCAGCAGACGCTACTGGAGGAAATGGCTGTACAGCCTGGCGTGCTATGGTTTGCTGTCGTCGATGAGCATGGTGTCATTATTACCCACAGCAATTCCGCGATGGTCGGCAAAACGCTCTATTCATCGGATGTCCTGCGACAGCTTAGCCCTGGGGAGCAAGAAAGCTGGCGGAATATTGAAATTCCAGCGAGGGATGGTGAAAAAACGCCAGCACTGGAAATTTATCGCCAGTTTCAGCCGATGTATGGTCCAGGACGCCACGGCATGGCGCGCTGTGCCAGTAATGACGGGCAGCTTATCACCCCAGCACAAACCATATTTATCGCCTTTGATGCCAGCGATTTGACAGCGACTCAGGCAAGGGAGTGGCGTAATACACTGATAGTCCTCTCTGCGCTGGCGGCTGTGTTGCTGGCCACCGTGCTGACGTTCTTCTGGTATCAGCGCTATCAGCGCTCGTACAAAGAACTCCAGGATGCGATGAAGCGTAAAGAAAAACTGTTAGCACTCGGTCATCTTGCGGCTGGGGTGGCACATGAAATTCGTAACCCGCTTTCATCGATCAAAGGGTTAGCGAAGTATTTTGCCGAGCGAACCCCGGCAGGAGGCGAGTCGCACGAGTTGGCACAGGTGATGGCGAAAGAGGCGGATCGTTTAAATCGGGTGGTGAGCGAGTTGCTGGAGCTGGTGAAACCTGCACATCTGACGCTGCAAAAGGTGGATCTCAATGAGGTTATCACCCACTCATTACACCTGGTGAGTCAGGATGCGGCAAGCCGGGAAATCCAGCTCCGCTTTTCGGCCAATTCTACGCTGCCCGCTATCCAGGCCGATCCTGACCGACTGACTCAGGTTTTGTTGAATCTGTATCTGAACGCCATTCATGCGATTGGTCGTCAGGGCACGATCACGGTTGAAGCGAATGAAAGCAGCGGCGATCGCGTTAAAATTGTGGTTACCGATAGTGGGAAGGGGATTGCGGCGGAACAGCTGGAGGCCATTTTTACGCCTTACTTTACGACCAAAGCTGACGGAACCGGCCTCGGGCTGGCGGTAGTGCAGAACATTATCGAACAGCACGGTGGCACCATTCAGGTGGCAAGCGTTGAGGGCAAAGGCGCGACCTTTATCCTTTGGCTGCCGACCAAAGCGAAACAACAGGATTAACAAGGATGACGCGCGGAAAAATCAATATTCTGGTGGTAGATGACGATATTAGCCACTGCACCATTTTACAGGCGCTGCTGCGCGGCTGGGGTTATGAGGTCGCGCTGGCCTATAGCGGGCGAGCGGCGCTGGAACAGGTGCGCGAACGCGTATTTGATTTAGTGCTGTGTGATGTACGCATGGCGGAGATGGACGGCATCGCAACGCTGAAAGAGATTAAAGCGCTGAATCCGGCGATTCCGGTCTTGATCATGACGGCGTTTTCCAGTGTGGAGACCGCCGTTGAGGCGCTTAAAACCGGGGCGCTGGACTACTTAATCAAGCCGCTGGATTTTGACCGTCTGCAGGAGACGCTGGAAAAGGCGCTGGCGCATACGCGGGAAACGGGCGCTGAACTGCCATCGGCGTCGGCTGCGCAGTTTGGCATGATTGGCAGCAGTCCGGCGATGCAGAAGTTGCTCAATGAAATCGCGATGGTTGCGCCCTCGGATGCTACGGTGCTTATTCACGGAGACTCCGGTACGGGGAAAGAGTTGGTGGCCCGGGCGCTGCATGCCAGCAGCGCCCGTCGCGATAAACCGCTGGTGACGCTCAACTGCGCGGCGCTTAATGAATCGCTGCTGGAGTCCGAACTTTTTGGTCACGAGAAAGGGGCGTTTACCGGGGCGGATAAACGGCGGGAAGGTCGCTTTGTGGAAGCCGATGGCGGCACGTTATTTCTTGATGAAATCGGTGATATTTCACCGCTGATGCAGGTACGTCTGCTGCGGGCTATCCAGGAGCGAGAAGTGCAGCGTGTTGGTAGCAATCAGACTATTGCGGTTGATGTCCGGCTGATCGCCGCCACGCATCGTAATCTGGCCGAGGAAGTCAGTGCCGGGCGCTTTCGTCAGGATCTCTACTATCGCCTGAACGTCGTCACCATTGAAATGCCAGCGCTGTGCCAGCGCCGGGAAGATATTCCGCTGTTAGCCGAACATTTTCTCCAGCGTTTTGCCGCGCGTAACCGTAAAGCGGTGAAAGGCTTTACTCCGCAGGCGATGGATCTGCTGATCCACTACGACTGGCCGGGCAATATTCGTGAGCTGGAAAATGCGATTGAGCGCTCGGTGGTGCTGCTGACGGGAGAATATATTTCCGAACGCGAGCTGCCGATGGCGATTGCCGCGACGCCGATAAAAACGGAATTCAGTGGCGAGATCCAACCGCTGGTGGATGTCGAAAAAGAGGTGATTCTGGCGGCGCTGGAAAAAACGGGCGGCAATAAAACGGAAGCCGCCCGTCAGTTAGGCATTACGCGTAAAACGCTGCTGGCGAAAATTTCGCGTTAGCGTTGCTCGCGTTCAATGGCGCGCCAGCCGATGTCGTTACGGCTGAAGCTGCCATCCCAGCGGATGTCGGTCATCAGGGCGTAAGCGCGTTTCTGCGCTTCAGCCACGGTATGACCCAGGGCGGTGGCGCACAGCACGCGACCACCGCTGGTCAACACACGATCGTCTTCGGCGAGTTTAGTGCCCGCATGGAACACTTTTCCGTCTTCTACTTCTTCCAGCGGCAGACCGTGGATCTCATCTCCGGTGTTGTAGTTGCCCGGATAACCTCCGGCAGCAATGACGACACCCAGCGAGGCGCGTTCGTCCCACTCGGAGGTTTTCTCATCCAGCTTGCCGTCGCAGGCGGCCAGGCAAAGCTCCACCAGGTCCGATTTCATGCGTAGCATGATCGGCTGGGTTTCCGGATCGCCGAAGCGGCAGTTGAACTCGATAACCTTCGGATTGCCCTGTTTGTCGATCATCAGACCCGCGTACAGGAAACCGGTGTAGGTATTCCCTTCCGCCGCCATACCTTTTACGGTTGGCCAAATAATGCGTTCCATGGTGCGCTGATGCACTTCATCAGTTACCACCGGTGCTGGTGAGTAAGCACCCATACCGCCGGTGTTCGGGCCAGTGTCGCCGTTGCCTACGCGTTTGTGGTCCTGGCTGGTGGCCATCGGCAGCACGTGCTCACCGTCGACCATTACGATAAAGCTCGCTTCTTCGCCGTCGAGGAACTCTTCGATCACGATACGGTGGCCCGCATCGCCAAAAGCGTTACCTGCCAGCATGTCATGAACGGCGGCTTCTGCTTCCTCCAGCGTCATCGCCACGATAACGCCTTTACCAGCAGCCAGGCCGTCAGCTTTGATGACGATCGGCGCGCCTTTCTCACGCAGATAGGCCAACGCTGGCTCAATCTCAGTGAAGTTCTGATATTCCGCCGTCGGGATCTGGTGACGGGCGAGGAAATCTTTGGTGAAGGCTTTGGAGCCTTCCAGCTGTGCAGCACCTTCGGTTGGCCCGAAGATCTTCAGGCCAGCGGCGCGGAACGCATCGACCACGCCAATCACCAGCGGCGCTTCCGGGCCGACGATGGTCAGGTCAATTTTCTCGTTCTGGGCAAAGCTCAGCAGAGCTGGAATATCGGTGACGCCGATAGCCACGTTCTGCAACGCGGGCTCCAGTGCGGTACCGGCGTTACCCGGTGCGACAAAAACGGTATCAACCAGCGGGGACTGTGCGGCTTTCCAGGCCAGGGCGTGCTCGCGCCCACCGTTGCCAATCACTAATACTTTCATCGTCTGCTCCGTGGATTAATGGCGGAAGTGGCGCATGTCGGTAAAGATCATCGCGATACCGTGTTCATCGGCAGCGGCAATGACTTCGTCATCACGGATAGAACCACCGGGCTGGATAACGCAGCTCACGCCAACGGCGGCGGCAGCATCAATACCATCGCGGAACGGGAAGAAGGCGTCAGAGGCCATTGCTGAGCCTTTCACTTCCAGACCTTCGTCAGCCGCTTTAATCCCGGCGATTTTTGCGGAGTACACGCGGCTCATCTGGCCTGCGCCTATGCCGATAGTCATGTTCTCTTTGGCATAAACAATGGCGTTGGATTTCACGAACTTGGCGACTTTCCAGCAGAACAGTGCATCGCGCAGCTCTTGCTCGGTCGGCTGACGTTTGGACACCACGCGCAGTTCGCCTTCGCTCACCATCCCCAGATCCCTGTCCTGAACCAGCAAACCGCCGTTAACGCGTTTGAAGTCCAGGCCCGGTACACGTTGTGCCCACTGACCGCAGGTCAGAACGCGAACGTTCTGTTTGGCGGCGGTGATTTTCAGTGCGTCTTCGGTTGCGGACGGGGCGATGATCACTTCCACGAACTGACGGGAGATAATTGCCTGCGCGGTTTCGGCATCCAGTTCGCGGTTGAAAGCGATGATGCCGCCGAACGCGGAGGTTGGGTCGGTTTTATAGGCGCGGTCGTAAGCGTCGAGAATAGAGGTACTTACCGCCACGCCGCACGGGTTAGCGTGCTTAACGATCACACAGGCTGGCTCGCTGAACTCTTTCACGCACTCCAGCGCCGCGTCGGTATCGGCGATGTTGTTGTAGGAAAGCGCTTTGCCCTGTACCTGCTGCGCGGTGGCAACGGACGCTTCTTTAACATTCTCTTCTATATAGAAGGCAGCCTGCTGGTGGCTGTTCTCGCCGTAGCGCATATCCTGCTTCTTAATGAAGTTCAGGTTCAGCGTACGCGGGAAACGACCGGCGGCCTCTTTGCTCTCACCGTGGTAAGCCGGAACCATGCTGCCGAAGTAGTTGGCAATCATGCTGTCGTAGGCGGCGGTGTGTTCGAAGGCTTTAATCGCGAGGTCAAAGCGGGTTTCCAGAGTCAGGGAGCCTTCGTTGGCATCCATCTCTTTAATAATGGCGTCGTAGTCGCTGCTCTTCACAACGATCGCTACGTCTTTATGGTTCTTGGCTGCGGAACGCACCATGGTCGGGCCGCCGATATCAATGTTCTCTACCGCATCTTCCAGCGAGCAGCCTTCGCGTGCCACTGTCTCGGCGAACGGATACAGGTTTACAACCACCATATCGATAGGGGCGATACCGTGCTGTTCCATAATTCCGTCATCCTGACCGCGACGACCAAGAATGCCACCGTGGACTTTCGGATGCAGGGTCTTCACGCGTCCATCCATCATTTCCGGGAAGCCGGTGTAATCGGAAACTTCGGTCACTGGCAGACCTTTCTCCGCTAACAGGCGCGCAGTGCCACCTGTAGACAGCAGCTCCACACCACGTGCGGAAAGTGCCTGAGCGAATTCGATGATACCGGCCTTGTCAGAAACACTGAGCAGAGCGCGGCGGACTGGACGACGTTGTTGCATGGTAAATCCCCTGGATTTGACTATTACAGAGAGCGTTAGGTGAATTCTTGGCTAAAAACTCAGCTAACGCCCCTTACGGGGCATCCTTGTTTTGCGGGGGCATTGTAACGAAAACGTTTGCGCAACGCTCGCGAATTTTTAATTTTCGATTTTGACCTCTTCTTTTTCTGTTGAAGGAGGCTGATATAACGAGAGGATCGTAGAAACGATCGTATGGTTTGTGGATAACTCTGTGCGTAAATGGGTATAAAGCGGGGTTTCGCTGTGGAATGCAGCAGTCAGTCATTTTTCTGTCATTTAAGGGTTGCGGGCCGCAGGAAACTCCCTATAATGCGCCTCCATCGACACGGCGGATGTGAATCACTTCACACAAACAGCCGGTTCGGTT